>PWKX01000054.1 GCA_003559585.1 Mollicutes bacterium
AGTGATAATAATTAAAATAATTAATACACTAATTGATTTCAGTTATATTATAGAATGACTTTATGATAATTTCAAGTTTTTTTATAAATTAATTAATTTTTATCATTTTCCCATTAAAAAAGACCAATATATTTAATTGGTCTTTTGTTTATTATGATTTTGACTGACTAATCAAGGGTGGGTGTGTTAAATCACCGCGCGCTCGTTCGTATTGGTGGGCAAATGGTAAGATGACATGTTCTTCAAACGCATTCCCTATAAATAGAATGTTGTGGGAATCGGCTTGTTTAAACGTCCCAGCTGGCACACTGATCGCTGGTAAACCGCCAAAGGCAGGATACCCATTGATTTGTGTGGTTATAAAAACATCAACATCATAGGTTTTAAAATGTCGTTTGAATGTTTCTACCGCTTGATATATGTCTGTTCTTGCTTGGATGTATGCTTTGTCTTTTAAACGGTGGTCTGCTGCTGTGGATTGATAGAAATGCTGTTGACCATATTTTAAAGCCCGTTTGTGATGGGTTTGGTTAAATTTGGTAAGCGCGGGTAAACTATCAACAGGGCTAACGTGTTTAATGCTAGCTAAAAAGGCATTTAAATCGCGGTTAAATTCAGGGACCATCGTGTTTAAGTCATGGGTCAACTCATAGGGCACTTCAACATCCTTCACCTCAGCCCCAAGAGTTTGTAAATGTTGCTTGGCCTCGTTTAATAAACGCTGTTCAGCTTCTGATTTCGGGTGGCCTTTAAACTGTAGGAGGCCTACTTGTTTGCCTTTAATATCATTGTCACATGCTTTTAATAAATCTTCGCTGAGATATGGATTCATTTTGGTGGTGATATCATCCTCATCGACTTGTCGCATGGTTTGAAGTAAAAGCGCGGCGTCTTTAACGGTATGGCTCATGGGTCCAGCGGTATCTTGTAAACTACTGATTGGCACAATGCCACAGCGTGAAACCATGCCTAAGGATGGTTTAATGGTGACGATTCGGTTGGCTTTTGCGGGTGATAATAAAGACCCAAAAGTTTCTGTTCCAACCGCTAAGGGTGCATACAAAGCGGCCACACCGACAGCCGATCCAGTTGAGCTACCTGAAGGGTCCATGGTTGGATCAAAAGGATGAATGACTTGACCGTTTAAACCACCATAACCTGAAGGCATTTTGTTCATAGACATAAAATATGCGAATTCTGTACAATTGGCCTTGGCTAAGATAATGGCACCTGCTTTTTTTAAAGCTTTGATGAGTGTGGCATCAAAGGGTGCGTAAAAGTGTTCAAACGCCACACTGTTGATGGTGGTACGCATGTGATCATGTGTAAAGATGTTATCTTTAATCAAAATGGGGATGCCGTGTAATAAACTGCGAGGCCCTTTTTGTTGGCGTTCTAAATCTAAGGCTCTGGCTTCATACACAGCTTGATGATTCACATCGGATAGGGCATTTAGCGTCTCATCATGTTTGGCAATTTGCGCCAATGCCTTTAAAACGATCGCTTCTGATGTGAGCTTGTTTTGGTTCATGGCTGTTTGTAATGTCATGGCTGAATGCATATGCATGGTATCATCCTTTATTTCTTTTTCTTTTTCACAAAATCATCTGGATCAAAATCATATTTAGCCCAAAAGGCTTCTTCTTGGTCGTCTAAATCGCTAAATAATTTGTTTTTTTCTTGTTCAGAAACATTGTCTTTATCAATCAATCGTTGTTTTCGTGCGGCGTTGGCATTTGAGCGGTTTTGTGCGTTTTTATCAAAAAACGGCGTTGAGGCTCTATGATGATTGTTGTCGTCGTCTTTTTGTGTGTTTTTGTTCATTTCTGAAATGCCTGCTAAAACCAAAATCAACACCATCACAACGATGATGACTAAGATGAAATTTACGGTCATCTCGACACATCCTTTCTTTTTTTATCACTACACCCATTATACAGCAATTAACCAACTAATGATATTGTTTTAACTCACTCGTGTTGATTGTGATATGATAGATATGAATAGGAGGTTATGATATGTCTATTAATCATGAACAAAATCACATGTTTTTTGCAAAACGCAACCTCGTCTATGGACACAAAGGCATGGTTGCCACCTCACAATATTTAGCTGCGCAAGCAGGTTTAAATACGCTTAAAGCTGGGGGCAACGCCATTGATGCAGCCATTGCAACTGCGGCTTGTTTAACGGTTGTTGAACCAACCAGCAACGGCATTGGATCAGATGCGTTTGCACTTGTGTGGGTGAATGAACAATTGTATGCGTTAAACGGATCGGGTTACGCCCCAAAATCCTTAAGCATTGAAGCTTTAAAAGCGCGAGGGTATGACCAAATGCCCGTTGATGGTGTGATCCCCATCACCGTCCCAGGTACGCCCGCAGCGTGGGCTGAATTATCAAAGCGGTTCGGAAAATTACCGTTCAAGCGGTTGTTTGATGATGCCATTGAGTATGCTGAACAAGGGTTTGCTGTCTCCTCAGAAGTTGCTAAATCATGGCAAGCAGCACACAATGTCTATAAAAAAAATCGGACTGACGCGGTGTTTAATCCTTGGTATGACTGCTTTACCAACCAGCAACAACAACCCCCTCAAACTGGTGAACGTTGGTTTTTAAACGATCATGCTAAAACGCTTAAGGCAATCGCAAACACAAAAGCAAACAGTTTTTATAACGGTGCGTTAGCCAAAAAGATTGTCGACTACATTCAAGCCCATGATGGCTTTTTGTCATTAGACGATTTAAATTACTACCAACCAGAATGGGTTGACCCAATCTCCGTTAATTACCGTGGGTATGACATTCATGAGATGCCACCAAATACGCAAGGATTAATTGCTTTAGAAGCACTTAAAATCATGGAAGGCTTTCACGTTGATACAAGCGATGATGTTAAGACCGTTCACCAACAGATTGAAGCGTTAAAACTAGCATTTAAAGATGGTTTGGCACATATTTCAGATCTCACTAAAATGCCGATAAAGCCACATGATTTATTAGATGAAGCCTACCTTAATGAAAGACGAGAACTTATTAAGGATGAGGCACAAGATTTTAAAGCAGGACAACCCTTAAAAGGTGGCACCGTGTATTTAGCCACCGCAGATGAACAAGGCAATATGGTTTCATTCATTCAAAGCAACTACATGGGTTTTGGCTCTGGTGTGGTAATTCCCAAGACTGGGATTGCGATGCAAAACCGTGGCCATACCTTTAGTTTAGATGACACCCATGTGAATAAACTCACGGGTGGTAAAAAAACATACCATACCATTATTCCCGGTTTTATAACCAAAAACAACGAAGCGATCGGCCCTTTTGGTGTGATGGGTGGGTTTATGCAACCACAAGGACACATGCAAGTCATCATGAACATGATTGATTTTAATATGAGCCCACAAGATGCACTCGACCGATATCGTTGGCAATGGATGAAAGGTAAAACCATCGCCGTTGAACCAAGCATGCCCTCGACGTTAATCGACGGTTTAAAAGCCAAAGGGCACGACATCCAAGTGCGCGAGCAATACGCCTTGTTTGGCCGCGGACAAATCATTTTTAAACACCAACACGGGTTATTAGGTGCTTGTGAATCCCGTTGCGATAGTGTGGTTTTAACCTATTAAAAAAACTGCGGATTTTTCCGCAGTTTTATTTGTTTTAATCTGGAGCTAACGGGGCTCGAACCCGTGACCTCTAGCATGCCATGCTAGCGCTCTCCCAGCTGAGCTATAGCCCCTACAAATAAGCATTTTACATGAAAAGTAGAAACATTGCAAGTCTTTTTATTTTAAAAACTTAATCAAAAAGCATTGTGTGTTTTTTTAGCGCTTATTTTGCACCTCAGTGATTAACCTTTCGTTTTTTTCATCATCCTATGTTAAAATAAATTATCGTATGTATAAATTGAATTATAAGAAGGTGAGTGCATTCATGGCCACAATCAAAGATGTCGCAAAAAAAGCAAACGTCTCTGTTGCTACGGTTTCTAGGGTTCTTAATCGGTCTGGATACGTCAACATTGAAACACGTAAACTTGTTGAACAAGCCATTAAAGACTTAAATTATGTCCCCAATGAACTGGCACGTAGCCTTTATAAAAAACAATCAAAAATCATCGGACTTGTCGTTCCACATTTATCGACGTTCTTTTTTAGTGAATTGATTGAAACCATCGAAGAATACTTCGCTGAAGATAATTATAAGCTTATGATTTTTAATGTCAGAGAAGATTTATCGCAAGAGGAAAAAGTGTTACAAGTTTTTAGTCAATACAACATCGATGGGTTAATCGTTGTCACCCATCTACCAAATATCAAAAATTATTTAAAACTAAACATTCCAATTGTGATGATTGATCATGAATCCGATGAGTCATTTATCTCTATTTCTAGCAACAACATCGAGGGTGGGCGCTTAGCCGCTGAACATTTGGTTGAAACTGGGTGTGAGTACTTCTTGCATATCAGAGGCCCTTCTGTGTTGTTAACTGTTCAAGACCGTACACAAGGGTTTAATGAAGTCATTGACCGGTATGGTTTTAAACGGTTTGCGCTTGATTTAGATTTTAGAAAACCTGATATTTTAAACATTCAAAAGTTCATTCAAGCGCACCCAGAGGCTGATGGTATATTTTGCGACTCAGATACCATGGCCATCATCACCATTCGGGCGCTACATCTACTGGGTAAAAAGATTCCTGATGAAGTTCAAGTGGTTGGGTTTGACAACATTGAACTCTCTGAGTTAATCACACCCTCACTAACCACCATCCAACAGTCTATCAACGTCATCGCCAAGCATGCTCATGAGAAAATGATTGGGCTCATCAATGGCAGTAATAAATTTAAAGCACACTATAGTTTACC
>PWKX01000193.1 GCA_003559585.1 Mollicutes bacterium
TCGCAAGAAAGGTACGACCGCATCAAATCATACGGGGCCAACTTAACCTTAACACCAGGGACTGAATCCGATGTGATTTTAACGTTACAAAAAACCCACGAAATGGCAAAGGATCAGCATCACTACTCACTCGCGCAATTCGAGTTGATGCCTAACTACCGTTTTCACCGTCACGTCACTGGACAAAGTGTGATCGAAGCCGTGAAGGAAACAGGCAACGGCCGGGTGGCCGCGTTTGTATCTGCGCCAGGCAGTGCTGGGACTTTGGCGGCTGGTGACCACATTAAAACCGTCTTTCCAGATGTTAAAATCACCGCCGCTGAACCCTATGAATGTTCAACCTTAACCAATAGGGGCAAAGGTCAACACCGCATTGAAGGCATTGGCGATAAAATGTGTACCTTAATTCATAATGTTTTAAACACCGATTTTATCACTTTGATTAAAGATGAACATGCGCTTAGAACTTTAAAAATATGGCGAGATGCCCATGCGGTATTAATCAATGCCGGTGTTGAAAAAGCCATGCTTAAAGACTACCGTGATGCTTTTGGTGTTTCCGGGTTTTGCAATGTCTTAGCAGCGATTAAAATGGCGAAGTATTTAAAATTAGGCCCAGATGATAATGTGGTGACGGTTGCCACCGATGGCTTTGACCGTTATGATAGCGTCTTAAAGGCCATGGAAAAACGGTATTTAGAATTAGAAGATTTCGTATATCGTCGTTGGTATCAAGATATCGTGTTAAACATGGATACACACCATATCCTAGATACCAGAAGTCAAAGTGAAAAAGCAAGGTTGTTTAAACAAAAAGAACGTGATTGGTTGCCTTTTGGCTACCAACAATCCTACTTAGAACAAATGAAAACCCAATCCTTTTGGGATGCCGAGTATGATAAAATACCGGCTTATAACAAACAAATCAAACACATGAGAAAGAAGGCTGGTTATGACTTTTAATGCGATATTAAAGCGGGCACAAACCTATGAGAAAGACATGGTTAAGTTTTTAAGAGACATGATTAAGATCCCCAGTGAAAGCTGTGATGAAAAAGCGGTCATTAAACGCATTGAACAAGAGATGCATCACGTCGGCTTTGATGCGGTACGCATCGATCAAATGGGCAATATCATCGGCCGTATTGGGCAGGGAAAACACATCATTGCAATGGATGGTCATATCGATACGGTGGGTGTTGGACAGCTATCTAACTGGACTTTTGACCCATATGAAGGCTTTGAAGATGACACGCATGTTGGGGGGCGCGGCGCCTCTGATCAAGAAGGTGGCATGGCAAGCATGGTGTATGCCGCTAAAATCATCAAAGATTTAAAACTAGAAGATGATTACACCCTTTATGTGACTGGGACAGTCCAAGAAGAAGATTGCGATGGTTTATGCTGGCAATACTTGATTGAACAAGAAGGTTTAAAACCTGAATTTGTCGTGATCACAGAACCAACTTCTTGTCGGATATACCGTGGCCACCGGGGTCGCATGGAAATAAAAGTTGAAACCACCGGCTTGTCATCTCACGGCAGCGCCCCTGAACGCGGTGAGAATGCCATTTACAAAATGGCACCCATCATTGAAGAACTCAAAGGGCTAAATGACCGTTTGAAAGACGATTCATTTTTAGGAAAAGGAACGTTAACCATCAGTGAGATCTTTTCCGCCTCACCCTCACGTTGTGCGGTCGCAGATGGCTGTCATATCTCAGTTGATCGACGATTAACCGATGGTGAAACCCCAAAAACGGCCATTAAAGAAATTGAACAACTACCAAGTGTGAAAAAGGCGAAGGCAAAGGTGAGCATGTATGATTATGCACAACCGTCTTACACAGGCTTTGTCTACCCAACCAAAACCTATTTTCCAACGTGGGTCATCGATGAACAACACATCACCACACAAACGCTGATTAAAACTTACCAAGCTTTATTTGAAACAGAACCAACGGTAGATAAATGGACATTTTCAACCAACGGTGTGTCCATCATGGGCCGTCATAACATCCCTTGTATTGGTTTTGGACCTGGACATGAAAACCAAGCCCATGCTCCGAATGAAAAAACCGAAAAAGCCCATTTAATTAAAGCCGCCGCGATGTATGCGGCCATTCCAAAGATGTATATAAAAGAAAGGAAATCAAACCCATGAAGCCATTATTCAAAAACAAACACTTCATCACCTTAGAAGATTGGACAAACAAAGAAATTGAAACGTTACTGGCTACCTCTAAAACCTTAAAAGAAAAGTTTAAAGCCAATGAAAAAACCCCATATCTCGATTATAAAACAGGGTTTTTAATGTTTTTTGAACAAAGCACACGCACTAGAAACTCAATGGAAGCAGGGCTTGCACAACTTGGGGGCCACGCAAACTTCTTAGACACCAAAACCATGCAAATATCACACGGTGAAACCGGTAAAGACACCGCGGTTATTTTATCCAGTTATGGCCATATGATTGCCTGTCGAAATTGTTTTTGGCAGGTTGGAAACGCCTTTATCAATGAGATGGCCGAACATGCCACAGTCCCAGTGATGAACCTGCAGTGTGATCTTTATCACCCGTTTCAAGGGTTGGCGGACTTGATGACCATTCAAGAAGTAAAAAAGACGACTAAAAACATTAAAGTCGCCATTATTTGGGCTTATGCCACGTCGCATAAAAAACCAATCAGTGTGCCACTGACACAAAGCTTACTGTTTCCACGATTTGGCATGGATGTTATCTTGGCGCATCCAAAAGGATATGAATTGCCTGATTGGGTCATAAAAAAGGCTAAGCAAAACGCGAAAGAACACGGCGGTCGTTTTACTGTCAGTCATGATATGGCAGCAGCTTATAAAGACGCTGATATTGTCATTCCTAAAAACTGGGGCTCTTGGGCATCCAATGCCAGTGATGATGTGATCGATGAGGTTTTAGAAGCCAACAAACACTGGAAATGCACCGAAGCCATCTTAAAAACAGCCAAATCAGACGTAACCTACATGCACGCCTTGCCAGCTGATCGTGGGCATGAAGTTGAAGATGCGGTGATTGATGGCAAACATTCTGTGGTTTATCAAGAAGCTGAAAACAGATTACACACCGCCAAAGCCGTGATGGCTTTGACAATGGGCGATAAATAAACATAAAGGACGGCATCGAAAAATCGCCGTCCTTGTGATGTTAATACAAAGTTTTATTGTGATCGTGGTAAAGTTTAAACAAATCCAAACATGCCTCGCGGTTGGTTTCTGTTAAGCGCACAATCGGTTTTTCTTGATTTTGATGTCTGATGTAATCATAAATGAAATCATCCCGAAAACCAATCGCATCCGCATCTTCACTACGGCAGCCATAATAGACATCTTTGATGTTTGCCCAAATGATGGCACTTAAGCACATCGGACACGGATAAGCGGTTGTGTAAAGAATGCAGCCACTTAAATCATGGGTTTTTTTGATGGCACTGGCTTTTCTAATAGCATTGATCTCAGCATGTGCGCTGGCATCATGATCGGCAAGCACGGTGTTAGATGCGATACTTATAATGGTCCCATCGCTGTTAATGATGGCGGCTCCAAACGGGCCACCCATATCTTTAAACATTGTTTTTTTAGCCTCTTCAATGGCTTTTTGCATCACGGTTTGATCAGGGTTCTTAGCGGTCATCTTTAGTCACCTCAATCATGTCATACTTCATTATACAATGTTTTAAGATGAAGCTCAATATGGTCTAATACATCTTGTATTATGTTTAAAGGTAGTGCTATAATAAAAAAGGTGATTTAATATGCAAAACATAACGACGTTTGTACATGATGCTTTAAAGCCGTATTTATCAAAAGACGGTTGTGCGATTGATGCCACCTTAGGTCAAGGCCATGACGCGGTGTTTTTAGCTAAGCATGTCAAAGAAGTGTTTGCTTTTGACATCCAACTTGATGCGATAAATCAAGCCAAAGCACGCGCAAAGACGATGGGCTTAACCAATATCCACTTTATCCGTGATTCGCATATCAACATGGCTGTGTATGTGGCCTTAAACATCGATGCGATTGTGTTTAACTTAGGGTATTTACCCGGTGGTGATAAAACCGTGACCACTCAAACCAACACAACCAAGGATGCGATTTTAACAGCACTCAAACTCATTAAGCCTGGTGGCATTGTGAGTGTGGTGTTTTATCCTGGTCATCCAGAGGGTAAACGAGAAAAAACGACAATTTTGCCATGGCTCACATCACTAGAGGACCCGTTATATAAGGTTTATACTTATCAAATCATCAATCAAGATAAAGCACCACAAGCGGTGCTTATTAAAAAAAGACTATGAGGTGACATGCATGAAAGAACGGATTGTGGCAGCGATGCCAATGATTAGTTTATTGCTTTTTTTAACCAGTGGGTTTGTGTTTGAAAAATGGTTATTAGGCCTAACCTTTTTCTTGCTGATTCCCCTATCTACAGTGTTGTTTTCATCAAATATATTAAAACGGTTAAACCAAATGATGCCACTCATCACGGTGGTCATCTTTTTGTGGATTGCTTTTGGTTTAAATCAACCACACCCTGGTTGGGTTATCTTTTTCCTTATTCCCTTATCCGATACATTAATCGGTGGGCGTATCAATGCCAGGAAACTCATCACATTTATCATCACAGTGAGTTATATATTACTCGGCATCTTTGTTGATGATTTTTGGCATCCGGGTTGGTTGATGTTTTTACTCATTCCCATCTTAAACACCTTATTATTCCCACAAAAAACGATGCGGTTTGTGCATAAAGGTCGGCAAGCTTTTAGCAAAACGTTTGACTTTCAAGATGATGATGACATCGATATTCACTAACAATCAA
>PWKX01000055.1 GCA_003559585.1 Mollicutes bacterium
CCGACAATGGTTTCAAGTTCTTTTTGAATGTAACCAGCATCATGGCTGGTGATGCTAGAAACAACATCGGTGTCCATGTCGATAACACCACCCATTTTTAATTCTTTTAATAAGTCATTGTTGACTTGTTTATTTAAAGAAAGGCTCGCTTCAGTTGGACCAACTAAGAAACGACCATCACCACGATATTCTTGATAATTATGATGAATGAAGTCACGCACATCAATGGTCTTTTGCCACGTGCCTTCAGTAAAAGTTCTCCATGCAAACATGAGTCTCACTCCTATAATACAGATTATAATTCCTGTTGACGGTTCTTATTGTAATCAAGGCGTTAAGAAGAATCAAACAAAATCATTATTTTTCTAAAGTTATCGCTTACATTTGATTTAAGGTGATTTGTAAATGACTTGGTTCGCTTATAGTTTTTTTGTTTTTATGGCGTAAATTTAATGTGAATACAATCAATGAAACCGCTTGTTTAATATAGGTTCTAATTCTAAATAAGAACATGAAGTTGTATGACAACATTTTCTATCTTTCTCCATAAAAAAACATGATGATTTGATGACCATCATGTTTTTTAAAATGGATGAAAATATTATCCAGCAGGAACCACCGCACCATCATAGGTATCTTCAATCCATTGTTGGACTTCAGTTGACTGTAAGACTTCAATTAAAGTCCGGATAAATGGATGGGTTTCATCGCCGGTGTTGGTGACTAAGATGTTGACATAATCACTTTCACTGCCTTCAATAAAAAGCGCGTCTTCTAAAGGGTTTAAGCCATGATCTAAGGCGTAGTTGCCGTTAATTAATACCGCATCGCCTGATTGGTTAAAGTAATTGCTGTAAAGCTGTGTGGGATCAACTTCTGTGAAGGTGATGTCACCTGGTGCCTTGAATAGGTTGGTTAAGTTATTGGTGGTTGCGTTGATGATGTCATCACTAGATACCCCATCAAGGATTTCAATGATGCCCGCATCATGTAATAATCCAAGTAAACGTGGGCGGTCTGATGGTGAGTTTGAAATGATAAGGTGTAAATCATCAGGCAAGGCTGCTTGTGATTCATGAACGCGGGAATATAAGCCGATTGGTTCAATGTGAACCCCGCCGACGTTGATAAAATCATAACCGTGTTCACTGATTTGTGTGTTTAAATAGGGTTCGTGTTGGAAGAAGTTACCAATGAGTTCTTGATTATCTAAGGCGACGTTTGGTAGAACGTAATCGGTGAACTCGATAATTTCAAAGTCAAAGCCTAGTTCAGCGAGTTGTGGTTGGACATGTCTTAAAATGTCTGCATGTGGGGTTGGGGAGGCGCCGATTTTATGGGTATCGTCTTGTCCACAGGCACTTAATAAGGTGGTTGTAAGAAATATAAGGGTTAAAATGGTTATTTTTTTCATAGATAGAAGCTCCTTTTATATTAGTTTGGGGTGAAACGTTTCACGATTAAATCGCCTATGAGTTGAATCAACAGTATTAATGCGATGATCAACAAGGTAGCGATGATGGTCACGTCTTGTCTGTTTCTGGCGTAACCGTAAAGATATGCCAAGTTACCAAGGCCACCTGCGCCGATGGCACCGGCAATTGATGTGTAGCCAACAATGGCAATTGATGTTACGGTGATGCCTCTAATCAGGCTAGCCTTTGATTCTGGAATCATGATACGGGTGATGATGGTGGTGTTGGTGGCACCGAAAGACACGCCGGTTTCACTTAAGGTTTTACCTTTTTCTAATAACGCGAGTTCGACTAACCTTGCGTAAAAAGGAATCGCCCCAATGATTAAAGCTGGTAACGCTGCGCTCGGGCCTAAAATGGTGCCGATAATGAATCTGGTAAATGGCAGTAGAAGGACAATTAAGATTAAGAAAGGAATGCTTCTGCCAATACTGGTGATGGCAGAAAGAAAGGCATAAACCTGTTTGTTGGGTTTTAAACCTTTTGCGCTGGTGACATACAACAATACCCCTAAAACCAATCCAAACACAAAGGTGATGATGGTTGAGATGAGTGTCATGTATACCGTTTCGTTAAACGCCTTAAAATACATATCAAAATCATGCATCTTTAATCACCACCCCTTGTTTTTCTAAGTAGGGTTTAACTTGGTTTTGTTCAGACCCATTCACATTAATAAGCATGATGCCTTCAGTGTTTGGGGTCACATTGGCAAAGAGAATGTTTATCTCAACATCTAACTTGTTGATACAGGTGCTGATTAATGATTCACCTGTTAAGTGTTTAGGAAATTTCAGTGACATCACAAGGCCAGGTTTGTTTATTTTTTTAGCGACATCATGCATGTTAAATCCAATCAATTGAACGAGCTCTTTGGTGATGGGATGCGTCGGATTAAACAAGATGTTATCAATTGTGCCTGATTCAACAGGCATGCCTTCATGCATCACAGTCACTTCATCACACACCGCTTTGATGACATGCATGTCGTGTGTGACTAATACAACCGTTAAGTGATGTTTGTGTTTTAAACGTTTAATCAACGCTAAAATTTGTTTGGTGGTCAACGGATCAAGTGCGCTAGTCGGTTCATCGCACAATAATATTTCAGGGTCATTGATTAAGGCTCTGGCGATGCCAACACGTTGTTTTTGACCACCAGAGAGTTGATGGGGATAACTAGAAGCATAGCCTTTTAAACCAACATCATTAATGATGTCATAAGCTTTTTGATAATCGGCTTGATGAAGCTTTCTTTGAACCCGAATGGGGAACAAGATGTTGTTTAAAACGGTTTTACTTTCAAGTAAGTTGAACGATTGAAAAATCATGCCCATCCGTCTTCTTAACATTCGAGTTGACTCCTTGTTGAGTCGTTTGATATCTTGATAACCAAAGACGCTAATCTCACCTTCATCATGGGTTTCGAGTTGGTTCAAGGTTCGAATGAGTGTGCTTTTACCAGCCCCGCTCAATCCGATGATGCCATGAATCGTGTTATCTTGTATGGTTAAAGAAACATCATTTAATGCTTTGATGTGTCTTTTCTTTGAGATATCAAACTGTTTGTATACATGTTTGAGTGTGATCATAGACGACCTCCTAATATAAAAAAAGCTCTTTCGCAATGAAAGAGCTAATCAGCTTTTTGCATTCATTGCTGGACATACGTCCCTCGATAAAAGCACCTAAATAAATAGGTTGCTGCCGTTTCAATGGTTATCTTTCCTCCACGGCTCTGAATGAATATAGATGTTTATTTAACATGCATTATAGGGCTTAGCCCCCATTGGTGTCAATCATTATCAAAGATTTTTATGATGTAAACGTTCACTAAAAAAACCACACCATCACAAATGTGTGATGATGTGGTCACTAATTTCTAATTACATGCATGGTTAATCGGTGTCGATTTCTTTAAAAAGGCCAATGGCTTCATTGATATTTTGAACAAAAATGATGCCTTTTCCTGGTTGGTCAATCCCCATATCATCACGAATGGCAGAGGTAATGTTTTCGGTGTTGTCTTTGTTGGCGATGATTAAAACGATTTCTTTTTCAGGAGAAATTTCCATGTTAAATAATTTCTCTGATTCATGGATTCCAGAACCACGCGCGTTGATAATGGTGGCACCTTTAGAACCCGCTGTTTGGGCTGCTTTAATAACTGTTTCGGCTTTGCCACGTTCAACGATGGTGAAAATTAGATTATACATGAGTGAGTCAACTCCTTTATCGCTTTTATCTTGAGAGAATAAACAAGAACCTAAGACTTGCATGATGGGAATGGTAAAGATGATGCCATGGTGTGGTTTATTGAAATTGAATTTTTCATTAAACGTGTTCATATAATCTAAGGCGTGTTCACGTTTAACAACCATTAAAACAACCTCACGTCTTGCTTCATCTAAATCTAAAAATCTAGATATTGTTTTCTTGCGGGTCATGCCTTTACCAAGGAAAATGGTGAAGCCACTGATGCCTATTTTTTTACCCTTTTTTATCACTTTTTTACCGTAGCCATTATTGACAATGGCAATTAACAAATCATGTTGATTTGATAAATTGGTTACCATAATCAAACCTCCGTTTTCCTTGATTTAATCTTATAGAGCAAGCCTAGCAACTGCAAAGTAATGATTGGCATTAACGCGACCATGGCGATCATACCAAACCCATCTAAGATGATATCAGCGCCATCAGTAGCGTGAGCAGCACCTTGAATGAAAGCTAAAATAAATGTCGCAGTCATTGGGCCTGTGGCCACCCCACCTGCATCAAAGGCAATCCCAACAAATATGTTAGGCACAATATAAGAAAGCGTTAAAGCTATGATATATCCTGGTATTAAATAATGCCATATTTGCAAGGGTTCAAGGAAGATTCTTAATGCGGATAAACTGATTGCGATGCCGACGCCAAAAGCTAATGTATAAAGAACCAAGCGTCTAGAGACATAACCACTGGTCACATCTTCAATTTGATGGGTTAAAACATGAACCGCTGGTTCTGCGAAGATGGTGGTGATGCCTAAAATAAAGGCTAACAGCAAAATCAAAATTAAGTGGTAATCGGTGGCTAACACGTTGCCAATTAAAGTGCCAACTTCCATAAAACCACCATTTACCCCTAAAAGAAAGATGAATAAACCTAAAAATGCGTATACAAACCCTCTAAATATTTTGATGAACTGCCAAACATTCATTTTAAACAGAAAGAATTGGAAAAACAAAAAACTTAAAAAGATTGGAAACATAGCAAGCAGTGTATCGATGAATATTTGTAAGGCAATGCTCACATAATAGGTTAAGATGCCTGTTTTTTCAAGTGTTGTTGGTTCTAAATTTCTGATGAAATCCACACTTGGTCTAA
>PWKX01000007.1 GCA_003559585.1 Mollicutes bacterium
GCTTGATTTGGCACTTCAAAGCGCGGAAATGACCGGTCATAGATGATTTTACTCATCATACCAGATATGAGGATGAATGTGGCGGTTAATATTACAATGATGATCACTATTTTTTTCATGGCTTACCTCTATTTTTCTTGTGTAAGTTCGTATGGGTAAATTATACCTAATTTTTTGCAATAAACATAGCTGAAATTTATATTATAATGTAAATAATAGCCATGAACAGAGCGTTCATGGCTATTATTTTTTAAGTTAAATTAAAATGCATGGCAACACGCTTTAATCTAGCGTTGTAATTGGTCTGTGTGGTTCTGCGATCACGTTGAATGTTGTGTGCTTTAATTTTTTGTTGTTCAATCTTAGCGATGTGAATAACAGTATTTAGTTGATGATGCACCGCTTGTTCTACATTTTCCATTTCTAACTCGATGCGGTTCAGTAAAGGCTTTTTATCGTCTCTTTTAAAAAAGTCGCGTTTAATGACAGCCTCATCAGCGGTAAGTGCGTAGATGTGGTTGTAATCAGTGATTGGTTGTAAGTAATCAGGCATGGCATGCACATCGGCGATGATTGCTTGATTGTGTGTGTTTGATAGATGTAATAGGTCTAGGATGATGAAAGGCATGGCTTCTTCCATGCATGCAAGAAGCCATGTTGCTTGGTCTTCTATATCACGTTTGAAGTATTCTTGCCATCCCAAAAAGAGTCTGTTCATGTGTGGCTGATGCGTTTGATTGCTCAGTTTTCGGTGTTCCCAGTAATGTTCATCAGCGCTATAATAGATCATATTATGTCTTACAGCTAGTTGTTTGGCCATGGTGGTTTTACCACCACAATTGGTTCCGATGATAAAGTAAACGTTGTTTAACTGTTGTTTAATAATGTTGTTAGGAATATTCATGATTTTCTCCTTAGTTTTATAGGTGAATCCTATGTAAAACTAAGCTGTTCTTAACTTTTTATATCCCATACTGGTTACCTCGTTTCTCAGTAGCATAACCATAATATATCATGTCAAAAGGGATGAAACAAGGCGTAAAACCATTAAAAAAGCAACAACCATTTGTTTAGGATGGTTGTTGCACTTTATATCATGTGTTTAAGCTAAGAACTTGACGCTTCCGTATATAATGACTGAAATGAGATCGATGACCCATAAAATGGTCGCACCAGCCACAATCCAAATGATGCCGGCGATGAGGATGAGTGGATCGTTTTTATCAATGCCTTTAGCAATGCGGTAAATACCATATGCGATGCCATCAATGATTGGAAATGCTAAGATGAGTTTAATGATGAATGGTAAGTTATCAAACGTTCGAATTAAATCCTTCATATTTTATCCCTCCTAAGCTTATTTTATCACATAATGGTCTTTTGTTCATGATATAAATCATGTATCATATAAGTATCTAAGAAAAGGGGATGATGGTTTTGAAGTTAATTAGCACAGTATTCAGACATCAAGGGAAAATACCGCGGAAGTTCACCGGTGAAGGTGACGATGTTTCACCGCCTTTTTTGATTGAGTCAGTCCCAGAAAAAACAAAGTCATTGGTGCTTGTGTGTCACGATCCAGATGCGCCGCTTGTTAAGGAAGGCCGGTTAGGATTTGTACACTGGGTGTTATATGACATCCCAGGTGAGACAAAGAAGATAGAAGAAAACACAAAAGCGTTTAAACGTGGTATTAACGATGCGAAAAAATTGGGATACACAGGGCCAATGCCACCACGCAAGCATGGAAAGCACCGTTATTATTTCACGTTATTGGCGTTAGATAAGGCGCTTAAATGGGATAAAGACCTCAGTGCAGAAACGGTTTTAAGGAACGCTCAAAAGCATGTGCTTGAGATGGCTAGATGCGTGGGGTCATATAAAAGAAACTAAACAGCTATGATTAGGAGTGTAACCGATGAAAACAATCAAACCGTTTGATATGTTAAAAGAAGATAAGGTTGATAAGACGCACCCTGTACATACTAGAAAAGCGGTGCGCGGACTCATCATAAAACAAGGAACGTGTTTGTTTTTGCAAACCGTCGATGGTGATTTGATATTACCTGGTGGTGGCATCGAAGGTGATGAACCACATGATCAAACACTGCGGCGTGAAACAGTGGAAGAAACCGGCTTAGAAGCTCGCATTGAGACATTTTTAGGTAGGTTGAAAAAACGGAACCCTGATATTTACCGCTCTGATCAAACGTATGAAGAAATATCGTATTATTATTTAGCGCAATTAACCGGTAAACAAGGTGTTATTTCATTAGAAGCTTATGAACAAGATTTAAAGATGAAACCTGTTTGGATGTCTTTAGAAGCGGCGATTAACCATAACGAACGGTTGTTAAAAACACAGTCACATCCGACTGAATGGTTAAAACGAGATTTATATGCGATGAAACAAATTAAAACGCAACTGACTACCTGAATATGCCGGTTATAAAAAAAAGAATGCCGAAGGTTGATGTCATGGTTTTTCTATGTTAGAGTGTTAGACATAATAAGAAAGCATGAAGGAGAATTTTTTTGAAGTTAAATAAAGTATTGACAATGGTATTAATGATGGTGTCGGTTGTTTTATTAGCCGCATGTGGGTCAGATGAACCGTCTAATGACCCGGTGGCTTATGTGAATGATGAAGCCATCATGGAAAACGAACTGGATGAACAAGTAGACAGAATGAAATCTAGTTATGAACAACAAGGCATTGATTTCAACAGTGAACAAGGTGAACAATTTTTACCAATGATTAAAGAACAAGCGATGCAAACACTGATTCAACAAGCTGTGATTTATCAGGCAGCAGAAGCAGCTGGTTTTGCCGCCGATGATGCGTTGGTTGAATCCGAGTTAGATCGAATCAAGGCGCAATTTGATTCAGAAGAAGATTTTGAAGAAATCTTGGCGTTTAGTGGCTTTACCATTGATTCGTTTAAAGAAACCTTGCGATTAGAGTTAACCATTGAAAGTTATTTTGAAGCACAACTTGAAGACGTTGACATCACAGAAGAAGCGTTAGAAGATTACTATGATGAATATGTGGAATACATGGAAGAAAACGATGAAGAAGTTGAAGATTTTGATGAAGTTAAAGATGATTTAGAAGCACAACTGATTGAAATGGAAGAAAACGAACAAATCAACACGTTGGTTGATCAGTTAATGGATGACAGTGATATTGACATTCTTGATGAAGATTAAATGTGTTGAGGTTTAACGTAACAAGTCATAAGGCCCTTCTTAATAAATAGGAAGGGCCTTTTTTATGTAAACCTATGATAAAAGTGATAAAAAATAGCTGTTTTAAAACGTTTACATGGTGTTTTATCGTTTGTTTTCAGGGGGAATAATCGCTCTGAACGCCTTGTCTAAGGTCTAAGTCTTTGATAAACATAAGATTTGCATTCATATATGAGTATGTTATGTTATTTAACGAGCCATCGATGTATAGAACATGATGTCTTTTTTATTAAACAAATGAAATGTTTACATCATGTGACCATGTTCGATGTTGAGATGAAAAGACAATCACACGCTTATGCTTGATTAGACATGCTCTTTATTAGATATTGAGTTTGTTTTTTAGCGCGTTTGCGTGCTTATTTATGTCTATGTTGGCAACCTTGAACCATGATTAGGTTGTAACATGATTAAAAAAAGTTATTTAAAAAAGAACGGAGGCACACCCATGAGTTATTTAGAAGTGAAGAATCTATATAAAATATTTGGTCCTTCACCTAAAAAAGCATTGGAACTAAGTAAAGAAGGCAAATCGAAAGCCGATATTTTAAAAGAAACAGGCAATACCATTGGAGTTAATAATGTGAGCTTAAGTGTTAAGAAAGGTGAAACATTTGTGGTGATGGGTCTATCAGGTAGTGGTAAATCAACGTTGATTAGAAACCTTAATCGACTACAAGATCCAACTCATGGTGAAGTGTTGTTAAATGGGAAAGATATTGTCAAAATGAGTGAAGAAGCATTAAGAGACGTTCGACGTAAGGAAATGGGCATGGTGTTTCAAAACTTTGGTTTATTTCCACACCGTAGCATTCGGCGCAACGTCGATTATGGTTTAGAAGTGCAGGGGGTTGCTGAGGAAGAACGCATTGAAAAAGCGTATGAAGTGTTAGAAACAGTCGGCCTTAAAGGGTATGAAGAACAATACCCTAATGAACTATCAGGTGGAATGCAACAACGTGTGGGCTTAGCGCGTGCGCTTGTGAATGATCCGAAAATCCTACTGATGGATGAGGCGTTTAGTGCGTTAGACCCACTCATTAGAACCGATATGCAAGATCAATTAATTAATCTTCAAGAAGAGTTACAAAAAACAATCATCTTTATCACGCATGATTTAGATGAAGCGTTAAAACTTGGCGACCGGATTGCTGTGATGTATGATGGTACCATTGTACAAGTCGGCACCCCAGAAGAGATTTTAACCAATCCTGCGAATGACTATGTTAAAAACTTTGTTGAGAACGTCGACCGTTCTAAGGTTATTAAAGCAGAGTCAATTATGAAAAAACCACGTGCGGTGATTGATACGAAAGCCGGACCTAAAATGGCGCTTCGTCAAATGGAGAAAGCTCAGTTATCAAGCATGTTTGTAACAGACAGCAAACAACATCTTAAAGGCATTGTCACCGCTGAAGATGCTAGACGTTTGGTTGATAAGGGTGAAAAAAGCTTATCATCAATCATCATCACAGATGATATTTATGAAGTCTCACCAGATACATTGATTACCGATTTATTGCCAATGGCAAGTCAAACGAAGTATCCAATTGCTGTTGTGAATGATAAGAAAAAGTTGCTTGGTCTTGTTGTTA
>PWKX01000005.1 GCA_003559585.1 Mollicutes bacterium
GTCATTGCCATTTACATTGGTGTTCACTGGGATTTTTTAGGCCCACTACACTGGGTTGTTGGTGTACTAGGCGGTATGTTAGCAGGTGCATTTTGGGGGTTAATCCCTGGTTTGTTAAAGGCCTTTAGAAATGTGCATGAGGTGGTGGCATCCATCATGCTCAATTACATAGCGCTTTATGTCTCGAGGATGATCATTTATGCCACAATGGAAGATGCAACACGAGGAAGCTCTTTACAAGTGTTACCCTCAGCGCGTATTCCTGCAGGGTTTTTACCGAATCTTTTTGGAGGCGCTAGTGTTGATTTAGGTATTGTCATTGCGATATTAGCTGCTGTGATTATTCATATTATTCTTAATAAAACAACCTTTGGTTTTGAATTAAAAAGTGTCGGCCTTAGTCGTCCTGCGGCTAAATATGCTGGTATTAAAGAAAAAAGAAGTATTGTGTTATCGATGGCAATTGCGGGAGCCTTAGCAGGCTTAGCAGGCGCGCTTTATTTCCTTGTTGGTGATAGACGCTTTCAATTAAGTTCAGGCATCATTGAACACGGTTTTACTGGGATTGCTATTGCGTTATTAGCGCTTAGTGCACCTTTAGGTGTTATTGTTGCTGCCTTCTTTTATGGTGTGATTTATCGTGGTGGTTGGTTGATTCAAACCGTTTACCGTGAAGAATTAATTGATATTATCATCGGTTTTATCATTTACTTTAGTGCCCTTTCGTTATTCACCAAACAACTCATCGCAAGTTATTTAAAACGGCGAACTGAAAGGAATATTGAAGTTGCTGAGAAAGAAGGTGATGTCACATGATGGAAATACTTTTTGAATTAATCGATCCTATTTCTAGGTTCGGTATTCCCGTTATGATTGTGCTGTTATTGGTTGCTCTTGGTGGATTATTTAGTGAAAGAAGTGGTGTGGTGAACATCGCTTTAGAAGGTATCATGGTGATGGGTGCCTTTGTTGCGGCGATGGTTATTTACTTTATGACAGTTTCTAATGATTATCCACTTCAATTAGCTGTATTCTTTGGTTTGCTTGGGGGCGCGTTAGCGGGTTCAGTGTTTGCAATTGCTCATGCCTTTGCCTCTGTGACCATGAACTCTAATCAAATCATCAGTGCAACGGCACTCAATATTTTTGCCCCAGCAGTTGCGGTGTTTGTCGCAAGAACCTTTTATGTTGACCCAGATACGCAAAGGGCGACCAATGAAATTAACGTTACCGCCTCTTATAGATTGTCTGTGCCTATACTAGAAGACATTCCAATACTCGGTGATTTCTTATTTTCCGGGGCTTATTTATCCACTTTTATCGGGTTAGGTGTATTAATTATTGTTAGCATTATTTTTGCTAAAACACGACTCGGTTTAAGAATGAAAAGTTGTGGTGAGAACCCACATGCAGCAGAATCACTAGGTATTAATGTTTATAAAGTCCGTTACATCGGCGTGATGGTGTCTGGCTTATTAGCTGGCTTAGGTGGGGCGACTTATATGGTGTCGTTCCATAATGGCTTTAACGGGCAAGTTCACGGCTTAGGGTTCTTAGCACTGGCTATTTTAATTTCAGGTCAATGGAAGCCAACACGTGTGTTTGTGTTTGCGATCATCTTTGCCTTTTTCTACATTATTCAATCGCAAAGAGATTCGCTGGCGATCTTCCAAAATGTTGATTTGCCAAGACAAGTTTATCAGATGATTCCTTATGTCATGACCTTGGTTATTTTAGCGATGTTCTCGAAAGAATCACAAGCACCAAAAGCATTAGGGGAACCTTATGATGCTGGTAAACGTTAAACCATGTGATTAATATATGTTTAAAGGGCGTGATTGACATGTTAAAAATGTCACGCCCTTTTTTAATGTTTGATGGATGGCTTTAGTTTGTTTTAGGTCTTATGTTCATAGTTGTAATAAGCATGCATAAACATATGACATACACCGTGATTATATGTGTGAATACAAAAAAAGTGCTCAAGACTGAGCACTTTTTGTGTTTTGTAAAAAGTATTATTCTTCGTAAGTAGACCAACGAATGTTTTGAATATCCATCGCACCACGTGAACCAGGAGAGCGACTTTCAATTCTAATGGTAACCTCACCAGATACATTAATGTTTCTAATCATGAATGATTCTGTTATATCACTATCAGGATCAATGGTAAAGGTTCCATATGACACATCGTTCACAAAAACTTCAACGATACGTGTGTTTGAGTTTGTGAACATTCTAACCGCATCAAACTCAAAGTGCTCGATGCCGCCTTGTGCAATCACTTGAATGTAGCTACCATCTGCTTCATTTCCTAAGCCGAAACCATCAGCGCCGCCTGGACGACCTAATAAGTCCCATACATGGTTATTGTTATCGGTGTGTTGAATGCTTGTTGTGTAGCTAGTAGACGTAGAATCAACAAATGTGAAATCTTCTTCAAAAGCCCATGTCACTTCAACAAGTGCATAAACAAGGATATTGTAAGTGAATGTTTCTGAATAACCATTACCATTTGTGACTGTTGCGGTTAAAGTGACGGTTTGATCACCCGTAGATGCTTCAGGTTGTGTAACAGTACCATCCGTTGCAATGACAGTTTCATCACTAGAACTCCAGTTGATTGTGTATGTGACGTCTGCTAAAGTTATCTCAGTGATCAACGCGATGTCTTCATCTGTGCTTTCATCAACGGCTAAGTAATCATTCAAATATGAAGTAACGGCTGTTTCTGAAAGGGTCGTAGTATTGATTTCTGATTCACTGGTATAAAGTAATCTTTCGCCGCTAAAGAATGAACCTAGAATCATGCCATTGACATCAACTGCAGCGTTTTCTGGAATTGATAACAAATGTGCAGCAGCAGCTTCTGAATCAGCAAGTCTAGAATCGTAACGAATGTCAATGCTATAACCTGTTATAGGGTCTTGAATGGTTGCATCGATATTGCCAAAACTTACCTCTTCAACGTAAGTTAATATCCAACCTTCAATATCAACCATATAACCTTGAATGTTATTGATGGCTTCTGGATCACTTGTATCAATGGTTGAGAAGTCAACTGTTGCTGGAAGTGTTACATCTTGTTTTAAAATGCTTAATTCTGTTAGGCTAGAAATTTGTTCTAGACCAGCATAATCATCTCTTTCACCTGTTAAAACAACATAATCACCAATGGTTAATGTATCGATGAAAGATTCCGCGCCATCATAAATTGCAATAGCTTGTGTGTCGTCTTGAATAAAGAAAGTTCTATGATCGGTGATTTTTGTGATGACACCAAGGGTGGTGACAATTTCACCGTTTTCAGTATCTAATACATCGTTGATGTTTGTTGTAGCGGTGACATCAACTTCAATGTTTAAACTGTTTATGATCTCATCACTATCTAAATCAATTAGTTCAATGCTTATGACATACGTGCCACCTTCTAAGAAGTTAGCAGTGATGCCGGTAGATTCACTATAACCATCTGTGAGTTCAAAACCGTTTTCAGGGCCCCAGAAGCCAACTTCTGCAATGTCGATATGGTTACCTTCTGAATCTTCAGCTAGTAAGCTTAAACCATTATCAGGACCGGTGTAAGATATTTCAAAACGGACATGTTCATACCACATATTACCAGATGCAATTTCTTCTAAATCCATGCTAATGTCATAATCAACATTTGAATAAACATCTTCTTCGACAAAATTATGGTCTAAACGATACTCTGGGTAATAATATTTTGAACCATCGAGATATACGGTCATATCTTCCATGATGTAAGTATCGTTTGCAGGTTCTGTTAAGGCTTCGTCTAAGAACCAGTCAAAGTTATAAGGCGCTTGACCTAAATATTCGCCTTTCATCATGTCAAGTTCATCGATGAATCCCTCACTGTCAATAACAGTCAGTTCCACTGGAAGGTTGTCTTGAACTAAATCAATAATCCAAGCTTCTTCATCGCCTTCGTAACCAGGATAAAGCTCAACATAAATATCATAAGCGCTTCGGCCGTCTTCACCTTGAGGGCCTTGTTCACCGGTGTCGCCTTGAGGACCTTGTTCGCCGGTATCGCCCTGTTCGCCTTGAGGACCCTGTTCGCCAGTATCGCCTTGTTCACCTTGAGGGCCTTGCTCGCCTTCTAAATCGTCTATAGGGATTAAATCTTGCCAATCATCCTCACCTTCATAACGCCACTGGATATGACTGTCGGTGGTTTGAAACTCAATTTCTCTTTCGAGTGCTTCGCCAGTACATGCTGCTAAACCAAATGCCATGAGAGCTAAAGTAAAAATACCTAGTAATTTCTTCATAATTTCATGTTGCCTCCCTTTTCTTTTTATATACTAATTTTATTATATGGGGTATGTGTGTTAATGTCAACGACGTTAACCTAAACTTAACAATTGGGGTATAAAATAAAATATTTCTAAACAACAAAAAAACCTTCTGTGTTTAAGAAGGTTATCATAAGGAGCTTTAACATTGATTAAAAGTATAATTAGACACCATGTCTATGAGATTCATAAAACAGAAACATTCTTTAAAAAGAGGGTGTATGAACATTGATTTAGATATCCGTACTATCTTGATTATTCACAGAGGATAAGCTTAGTTAAACGTGATGTCTGTCACATCGATTTTGTACCATGTAAAAGCGGTATCGTCCATCATCCATGTCACATCCAGTTGTGTTGGAATCAACCATTGATCGTGTTTTTCATACGCATCAATGGTGCCCACGCATAAAAGCCGTTCGCTATCATCATCAACATCCTTGTACCGCATGGCTTCAACCTTTCTTAATAGGCCGTCTTCAAACGTAAAGATGGCGCTCACATGCATATCAA
>PWKX01000111.1 GCA_003559585.1 Mollicutes bacterium
GATGTGTTTATGTGTGAAAGGTGATTAGATGAAAAAACGATTATTATGGGTGTTTACCCTTCTGGTGAGCATAGGCGTCTTAACGGCGTGTTCTACGCCAATGTTTGGCGATTATACATATACTGATTTTGAACGGGTCGATCGTTGGGATGCGTTAGATGAAATCGGACATGATGATTATGCGCTTGTGTATATTTATAACCGTGATTTTTTAGGAAATGAAACCCCAGGGACGCAGTTGATTAATGAAGATATCTTTAAGTTTGGCATGGAAAATGACTATGGTTATGTGATGTACCGTATCAACCAACGCGAAATTACCGGACAGCGACCTGATAATATTCAACGTCGAGATCCTAAGGTCTTAATTATGAGACACGGCGAAGTTGTTGATAAGTTTTATGGTGCCTTGCCGATTATGACATTTTTAGAAGCGGTTGAAGATGGACGGTATGTGTTTGCGGATATTGCCGATGATTTTACGTGGGATGAAACTGACTACTCAGGCTCTCAACTAAGCGATTTACCGCATTTAAGAACATGGCGTGAAATCCAAACCTTGGGTCGTGATCGTAGTGGTTCAGTGACTGCGGAGATGGTGTTTGTGTATGACTCTAAAGAGGGTGAGACTGATCTTCTTTATCAGTCACTACTCGACCATTTATTTGATTGGGCTGATGAGACTACGCCACTTTATTTGATAAACCACAGTCAAACCAGCGGGTTATTGCCAGAAGGTTATGATCATCAAAGCCCAGCTTTAATGATTGTTGTGAATGAAAACATTGTGGCGCTTTATGAAGAAACACAAAGCATTGAAACGATCTTAGAACAATTGTTAAATGGTTCTTTAACGCTTGATGACTACCTGGATTAGAATTTAGTTTATCTTAGTTGTGTCTTTTTAGGCTTTGCCTTACAATAGGTATGAAATGGAGATGGTCATATGAAAAAAATAATGTTGGTGCTGATGAGTGCCCTGTTGGTTTTTGCGCTTAGTGCGTGTTCTAACGATGATTTTGAAGATGCCCCAAACGATAGTGATTTTCAGTCGTATAATCACTTGCGTCATTATGATGGTTTAAAGCAATACGATGAAAAAGATAGCGTCTATATTTTATACATTTACGCCACATGGTGTGGCGCTTGTGCTTCAATCTCTAACCGTGTTTTAGAGTTTGCTGATAACAATTACGAAGCAATACCGATTGTGTTTGCCCACGAAGGTGCTAATGGGAATCCACCAACGGATTGGCAGTATTATCCAACGATGATGGTGATGAAAAACGGTGAAGTCATTGATGATTTATATGTTGGTGTGGCACCGATTTTAGGTTTATTAAATGCTTTAGAAGATGGTACCTACACCGCTGATTAACAAGGAGGCTACATACATGGACCAAGAGATTATATTAAGTTTATCAAAACGTTTGAATCAATCACAAAAACATGTGGATACCGTATTAAGTTTACTTGAGGATAATACGGTTCCTTTTATTGCGCGTTACCGTAAAGAAATGACCGGTGGCATGGATGAAACAGCGATCAGAGAAATCGATAAGGCTTATCAATACCAGTTACAGCTTAAAGAACGTAAAGCTGATGTCATTCGTCTAATCGATGAAAAAGGCATGTTGGATGATGAACTCAAAGCCAAGATCAACCAGGCAACAGCCTTGGTTGATGTTGAGGATTTATACCGTCCTTACAAAGAGAAAAAGAAAACCAAAGCAACTGTGGCGATAAAAAAAGGTTTAGAGCCATTGGCTGATGCCATCATGGCTTTTAACCCTAAGTTTGATGTTGAAGCTGAGGCTGCTAAGTTTATCACCGATGAAGTCGCAAGTGTTGAAACGGCGATTGAAGGTGCCTCTCATATCATCGCTGAACGGGTGAGTGATCATCCTGAGTACCGAAAATGGATAAGAACCTTTACGTTTAATCATGGTGATGTGGTAAGTAAGTTTAAGAAAAACGCCGATGATCCTAGGGGCGTGTATGAAGGTTATTATGATTACCGTGAACCGGTTAAACGTATTAAACTCTTTAGAGTCTTAGCCTTAAACCGTGGTGAAAAAGAGAAGGTTTTGAGTGTTAAAATAGATGTTGATAAAGAGCGTGTGTTGAGTTACTTAAACCGACAAATCATCAAAATCAGTGATCACCCAGCAGCTGCCATCATTGATCGCAGCATCGCTGATGGATACAAACGCTTGATTGCGCCTTCAATTGAACGCGAATTACGTAGTGAACTCACTGAAAAAGCGGATGATCATGCCATCCATATTTTTAGCGAAAATTTAGAAGCGTTATTGCTTCAACCCCCTTTAAAAGGCAAAACTGTCTTAGGTATTGACCCAGCTTTTAGAACAGGGTGTAAGGTTTCGGTGGTTAATGCCATGGGAACGTTTGTTGATAAAGATGTGATTTACCCACACCCTAAGAATAACGGGAAACCGCTAGAAAAAGAGCTTTTAGATAAGTATCATAACGCAATTGTTCGTTTGGTTGAGAACCATAAAGTTGATGTGATTGCCATTGGTAATGGAACCGCATCAAGAGAAACCGAAGCCTTTATCGTTGAGACGCTTAAACGCATTAAAAGACCTGTGCTTTATACGATTGTGAATGAAGCAGGGGCATCTGTTTATAGTGCTTCTAAGCGTGCAAAAGAAGAGTTTCCAAGCTTAGAAGTGGAAGAACGCAGTGCGATTAGCATTGCTAGAAGACTGCAAGACCCACTCAGTGAGCTTGTTAAAATTGACCCACAAAGCATTGGTGTGGGACAATATCAACATGATGTGAATCAAACGAAATTATCTGATTCACTTGATTTTACGGTAGAAAAAGTTGTAAACCGTGTTGGTGTGAATGTAAACACGGCCTCTAGTGCCTTATTGCATTATGTGGCTGGGTTAAGTAAAAAAGTCGCAGAAAACATTGTTGATTACCGTGAAAAAAAGAGCGCCTTTAAAAACCGTAAAACGTTGCTTAAGGTTAAAGGTTTAGGTCAAAAAGGCTATGAACAAGCGGTTGGTTTCTTACGCATCTTACAAGGAGAAAATCCTTTAGATAAAACAGCAATCCATCCTGAGAGTTATGATGTGGCCACACATATTTTATCATCGGTTGATTGTGATGTCGCTATGGTTGGCTCAGATGAACTTAAGGAAAAACTACGTCATGTTAAAGCTGAATCGTTTTTAGATGCCACAGACGCAGGATTACCCACGATTGAAGACATTTTAGATGCGCTGATGCAACCATTAAGAGACCCGCGTGATGATGCCCCGGCCCCGATTTTAAAAAGTGATGTGTTAAGCTTATCCGATTTAAAAGAAGGCATGAAACTAAAAGGGACCGTTCGAAACGTGGTTGATTTTGGTGCGTTTGTCGATTGTGGTGTGAAAGAAGATGGGCTTGTTCATATATCAAAACTAAAAAAAGGATTCGTTAAGCATCCCCTAGATGTGGTGAAGGTAGGCGATGTGGTTGAGGTTTGGGTTATCGCAGTCGATATGGACCGTGGTAGGCTACAATTGAGCATGGTTGATCCAACCTCAAGTTAGGTTAAAATCAAGTTGACAGCAAGCCACAAATATATTATTATATAATGGCTTGCAAAGTGGAGTAGTACTCAAGTTGGCTGAAGAGGTGCCCCTGCTAAGGGTATAGGTCGGGCAACCGGCGCGAGGGTTCAAATCCCTCCTACTCCGCCATTTTATTTGGCCCGTTGGAGAAGCGGCTTAACTCACCAGCCTTTCACGCTGGCATTCACGGGTTCGAATCCCGTACGGGTCACCATTTTAGTGTTTAAGCCATATCACCATACGAGGTTGATGTGGTTTTTTTATTGATTAGAGGTGTTTAACATGGACCATTTTTTGTTTGCGCTTAATGCGTTAATGCCGCTTTTATTAATTGCGGTTGTTGGTTATTTTATGCGTAAATCTAACATGATTAATGGAAACTTTGTCAGTGGTCTTAATAAGATCATCTTTTACGTGTCATTGCCGGTTTTGATTTTTGTGACTTTGAGTCAAGTCGATGATTTAGGGGCTTTTAATTGGCCGGTGATTATATACTCAGTCATCATGTTAACTGTGATTTCTTTGATAGGCTTTATTTATTTACATTTTTCTACCATGAATACGAAGACAAAAGAAGTACTTTTACAAGCTTTTTTCAGAGGAAATTTTGTCATCATTGGTGTGCCATTGGCTTTGCGTTTAGGTGGGCAAGAGGCACTGAATATTGTGATTTTGTTGAATGCTTTTTTAATCCCGATCACCAATGTGTTTTCTATTTTATCGTTTAAAATATGGCGACCTGATCATAAAATGTCGTTTAGTGCATTTAAGCGGTTTGTGGTTGGAACGTTATTAAACCCATTGATGATTGCTATTTTCTTAGGTGTTTTAACGTTGATTTTTAGTCGTCAATACCACGCATTTGCCCAGACGATCACTTTCGTGCCTGAAACCTTACAACTCATTGCCTCAACAGTCACGCCAATGGCTTTGATTGCGGTTGGTGCACAATTTCAGATGAAACAAGCTAGATTGTTTGTTAAACCAATCGTCATCGCACTTTTAGGACGTATGGTCTTAGTGCCCGCCTTCGTGTTTGTTTTAGCATTAACGGTGTTTTCCTTTGTTGACTTTACCGGCACTTGGCCAGCGATGATTGCTATTTTTGCTTCGCCTATTGGCATATCAACCGTTGCCATCACGAAAGGGTTGCAAGGGGATGATGAACTGGCTTCTCATTTGGTATTATTTACCACAGCGTTTGCTGTGATTA
>PWKX01000130.1 GCA_003559585.1 Mollicutes bacterium
CCTTTTTTAAAGGTGTCATAATCAACATGATGGGTTTGTGTGACGTTTTGTCTGGTGTTCACGATCACAGAGGGGGTTTGTTTTTGGGTAAAGGCAAAGCGAACCGCATGCACGGCTTCTTGTTGGTTGGCCGGTCTTAAGGTAATAAGATTTGGTAAGGTTCTAAACATCGATAATTGTTCGATTGGCTCATGGGTTGGACCATCCTCACCAACAGCCACACTGTCATGGGTAAAGACAAACACAGATGGTATTTTCATCAGTGCGCTTAAGCGAATCGCTGGTTTCATGTAATCACTGAAGATGAAAAACCCACCAGCAAAGCCGCGCATATGATGTAAAACCAACCCGTTTGTGATCGCAGCCATGGCGTGTTCACGAACCCCAAAGTTAATGTTTCGACCGGAAAAATCATCTTTGGTGAAGTTGCCATCAATGCCTTTAACTTTGGTTGAACCTGATAAATCAGCTGAACCACCAATCATCTCTGGGATGTGTTTTTGTAGTTCGTCGATTAACGCACCGGTAGAAGCACGTGTGGCTTCTTTAGAGCCGGTTTCATTAACGTTAAAGATTTTATCAAACTTCACATTCACATCGCGGTGTAAGATGTTTTCAATGGCTTCAAATTCTTTTGGGAATAATTGTGAATACTCATCCATCGTTTCTTGCCATGCGATGTGTTTGGGTTCCTGGTTGCGTTTAATTTGATGTTGGAAGTCTTCATAAATTTCTTTGGGTATTTCAAAGGGTGCGTGTTCATAACCCCACGCGTCTCTTAGCTTTTGCGCTTCTTCCTTGCCGACTGGGGCGCCGTGTGCTTTTGATGTGCCAGCGACGTTTGTGCCATAGCCAATGACGGTTTTGATTTCAATAAACGATGGTTTATTGGTAGCTTTTGCCGCGTTGACGGCTTCATCAATGGCCTGTAAATCACGGCCATCTTCAATCAATTGATAATGAAAGTTCATCGCTTCTATTTTTTGTTTCATATTAACGCTGGTGGCTTCATGGGTTGGCCCATCTAATTGAATGTCGTTAGAATCAAATAAAACGATGAGACGGTCTAAGTTTAAATGACCGGCTAAAGAAAGACTTTCTAAGGCCACACCTTCTTGTAGGTCGCCATCGCCACAAAGGGTATAGGTGTAATGATCAATCACCTCAAGATTTTTCTTGTTGTAACGCGTTCTTAAATTGGCCTCAGCGATCGCCATCCCCACAGCCATAGAGATGCCTTGTCCTAATGGACCCGTGGTGGCTTCAACACCGTCAGTATCACCAAATTCTGGATGACCTGGGGTTTGTGAGTTGATTTGACGGAAGTTTTTAAGTTCACTTAAATCAAGGTCGTATCCTGATAAGTGCAAGGTTGCATAAAGCAACGCAGAACCGTGACCCGCTGATAAAACAAAACGGTCGCGGTCAAACCAGTTTGATGCTTCTGGGTTGTGTTTTAAGTGTTTGGTAAACAGTTGATACATGATTGGCGCTGCGCCTAGGACAATGCCTGGGTGGCCACTACTGGCTTCATTAACCATATCAACGCCTAACAAACTTAAGGCTTGAATACTTTTTTCGCTCATAAAAACAGTCCTTTCTTTTTTTAACGGTAGACTCATAGTCATTATAACGTACTGAGTGCTAAATGAAAACTAAAAACGTTTACAAAAAAGAAGGTTCCATCAGCCGATGGACCCTTCCATTTCTAGTTTAATGAGTTGATTTAGTTCAACCGCATATTCCATCGGTAATTCTTTTGCGAAGGGTTCAATAAAGCCCATGATGATCATTTCTGTGGCTTCTTCTTCACTTAAGCCTCGACTCATCAAGTAAAAGAGTTGTTCTTCGCTTACTTTAGAGACGCTGGCTTCGTGTTGCACGGTGGCTTGATTGTTTTTAACAATGTTATATGGCAATGTATCAGAGAAGCTTTGATCGTCTAAAATGATCGTATCGCATTCCACATTAGATTTCGCCCCAGTAGCCCCTTTGGTGTGATGAATCATACCACGGTAATTAACCTTACCACCTTTGGCGCTCATCGATTTTGACACGATTGAAGAGGTGGTGTTTTTCCCGATATGAATCATTTTCGCACCAGTATCTTGATGCATATTTTCACCAGCGAAGGCAATTGAAATCGTCGTGCCTTTGGCACGGTCACCTTTTAAGATGCATGATGGGTATTTCATGTTGATGCCGCTTCCGATGTTACCATCGATCCATTCCATATGACCATCGTCTTCGACAATGGCGCGTTTGGTCACTAAGTTCACAATGTTGGCTGCCCAGTTTTGGATGGTTGTATATCGACAATGTCCACCTTTTTTAACAAAAATCTCAACGGTAGCCGCATGCAGTGAATCGGTTGTGTAAATAGGGGCGGTACACCCTTCAACATAGTTTAAGCTTGCGCCTTCATCAACAATGATGAGCGTTCTTTCAAACTGACCCATTTGTTCAGAGTTAATTCTAAAGTAAGATTGAAGCGGTTTTTTCACCTCAACGCCTTTCGGCACATATATAAACGACCCGCCACTCCATACAGCACTGTTTAATGCGGCGAATTTATTGTCTTCTGTGGGGACGATTTTTGAAATATAATCTTTAACAAGCTCAGGATGTTCTCTTAAGGCAGTATCTGTGTCTAAGAAAATCACACCTTGGTCTTCTAATTCTTTAATGGTTGAGTGATAGACCGCTTCGCTTTCAAACTGGGCGCCTACCCCAGCTAAGAACTTTTGTTCAGCTTCTGGAATGCCTAGTTTATCAAAGGTGTTTTTAATCTCTTCAGGCACATCTTTCCAGTCTCTTTCGCTGCGTTCACTTGGTTTGATGTAATAGGTAATATCATCAAAGTTAACACGCGTTAAATCTGGACCCCATGTTGGTAAAGGTTTTTCTTTAAATAAACGGTAACCTTTCAATCTAAAATCAAGCATCCATGCGGGTTCTTTTTTAATGGCGCTGATTTCTCTTACGATCTCTTCGGTTAACCCTTTACCTGTATCTTGAATGCTGGTGGTTTCTGTTCTAAAACCATATTTATAATCGCCAATGATGCGTTCTATTTCTTTTTTGGTTTCATTATTCATGATTACACCTACTTTTTCAGGGTATGTTCTAATGCTTTCCAAGCGATGGTGGCACATTTAGTGCGCGCAGGAAAGTCTTTGATGCCTTCATAAGCCTCAGCATCTTCTAATTCAATCGATGGGTCATAGGGTTGATTGGTGATCATATTGACATATGCGGTGATGACACTTAAAGCCTCATCAACCGTTGTTTGTTTGAGTCGTTGACTTAACACACTGGCACTCGAACAGCAAATACTACACCCCGTGCCATCATGCCTGATGTCTTCAATGACGCCATCTTTCACCTTAGATTGGATGGTGATGTCATCGCCACACGAAGGGTTTTTAATGTGTTCACTTTGGTAAGTCGGATCAGAGGTTAAACCTTTATTACGTGGGTTTTTATAATGATCCATGATGATTTGTCTATACAGGTTTTCTAATCTCATAATACCCTCCTTAAAAGCCAATCTCTGTAAAAAATGTGCGGGCTGCTTTGATGCTTTTTAAAAAGACAGCCACATCGTCTTTTGTGTTATATAAGTAAAAAGTTGCGCGTAAAGTTGCCGGTACGTTTAAAAACTTCATCACCAGTTGTGCGCAGTGATGCCCAGCTCTTAAAGCGACGTCATCTTCATCGAAGTACGTCACAGCATCATGGGGATGAACACCATCAAAGTTAAACGCGATGATGCCCGTATCTGTGTTTTTATTGTAAACCGTGATGCCATCAATGGACTCAAGACCTTCTAAAGCAAGGTCTTTTAATGTGTTTTCGTGTTTTAAAATCGCGGTTTCACCGATATTTTTTAAATAATCAATCGCCGCTTTTAAGCCTAACACAGCCGCAATTGGAGGGGTGCCTGTTTCAAACTTATAGGGAATATCTTTTAATGTCACATCATGTTTTTCCACGTAGTCATTCATATCGCCACCGTATTCAACCGGTGTCATCTCATCTAACAAGTGTTTTTTACCATAAAGCACCCCAATGCCGGTAGGACCACACATTTTATGGCCACTAAATGCTAAAAAATCACAATCCAAATCTTTCACATCAACGGTTTTATGTGGTAAGCTTTGTGCGGCATCAACACTAATCAAAGCGCCTTTCTCGTGGGTTAAGGCGATGATCGGTTTTAACGGCGTTTCATAACCCATCACATTAGAGACATGGGTTAATGCCACCATTTTTGTGTTGTTGGTTAACACTGCTTTAAAATTGTCAACGGTGATGCGGCCTTCTTTGGTTAATGGCACATAGATTAACGTTGCACCAGTTTTCTTGGCGACATGTTGCCAGGGTAAGACGTGTGAATGATGTTCTAACTCACTCACAATGATTTCATCGCCTGGTTTTAAGGCATTCAAACCATAACTCATCGCCACTAAATTCAAGGCACTTGAGGCACCACGTGTAAAGATAATTTCCTCAAATGAGGCGTTTAAGTAATCCGCCACCGTTTGTCTGGCTTGTTCATATTTTTGTGTGAGTTCAAACGATAATTGGTACACACCACGATGGACATTGACAGAGTAACTGTTGTAATAATCGTTAATCGCATCAATAACAGGTTGCGCGGTTAAAGAAGATGCGGCGGTGTCTAAATAACACAACTTTGGGTATTTTTTATACACCGGAAAGTCTTGTCTGATTTTATCAATATCCATGTCGTACCTCCTTACATCGTTTTTTCTTTAAGTAAATTTTCGATATA
>PWKX01000052.1 GCA_003559585.1 Mollicutes bacterium
ACCTATACCTTCATCAAGAAGGCTTAAAAGTTAGAAGCATCACAGGGGATTTAACCTTACCAGAACAAGCCGCAACGATTAACCTTTTAGATGGATATGAACGCATGTTTTCATCTCGTATATATTTATGGACACGCAGCGCAGCTTTATTACCGAATTATCTACTGATTGGGGAAGGACCTGATATGTTCTTAGCTGCTTTCCCGCAAGATGATGTCGCTGGTCGGTTAAACGCAATCGGCTTTAACAACATCATCACCATGCCACATAACATGTATCTTCAAATTGGAATTAATACAGGTTTTATTTCGCTATTAGCGCTTTTAACGGCGTTTGGATTATATCTAGTTGCAAGCTTTAAGCTATATCTAAGAAGGTCATTAAACACCTTCACTGAGATGATGGGAGTGGGTGTATTTGTGGCTGTGATGTCTTATTTAATCACGGGTATGTTTAATGATCAAATTATTTCTGTAGCCCCATTGTTTTACGTGATGCTTGGTCTTGGCCTTGCTTTAAATAGAATGAACCAACATAATAATACGCTATCATAAAATAAAAAAACCAATGAATCTAAGCTAACGCCTTGCAAAAGACGGTGGTTTTTCCTATAATGTTTTAGGACTTTTTAATTTAAAAGGAGTGAGACATCTTGAAAGAAGAACAAAAACTTCAACAAAATTTAGAAGAAAAATTGTATCAACGTAATACAACAAGGTTTGGCATTGATTTAAATCCAGTTGTTTCCATTGTCACAGGCGTTTTTGTCTTGATGTTAACCATTTACGCATTCATATCGATTACCAGCTGGTGGCCATTTGCCACCGCATATGAGACCTTTGATCGATTACAAAGCTCAATCGTTTCTAATTTAGATTGGGTGTTTATTTTTTCTGCGAACTTTTTTATCATTTTGTCGCTTTATATGGCTTTTTCTAAACTAGGTAGGGTTCGACTTGGTGGTTTAAAAGCCAAACCAGAGTTTTCTACGTTTGCTTGGTATTCGATGTTAATATCAGCAGGGATGGGGATTGGGTTGATGTTTTGGGCTGTGGGTGAACCTTTATCACACATGGCTAATACACCACCGATTTATCAAGGTGATAACCCAGCTTTTACAGCGCTTGCCACAACCTTTTTACATTGGGGCATTCATCCTTGGGCTATTTATTCAATCATCGCCTTAGCTTTATCTTATTTTGCTTATAATAAAAAGCTGCCTTTATCGATTCGTTCAATCTTTTATCCGATTTTTAAAGAACGCGTGTTTGGTGTTGTTGGCGATGTGATAGATATTTTAGCGGTTTTGGCTACCTTATTTGGATTGGCAACATCTTTGGGTCTTGGTGTCCAACAGGTAAATAGTGGTTTGAATTATTTGATAGGCATACCGATTTCAACGGGTGTTCAAGTCTTTTTAATCGCTGCGATTACACTTGTTGCCACCATATCAATCATGTCAGGGATTGATAAAGGGGTAAAGTTTTTATCAAAAATGAACATGCGTATTGCCTTTATATTAATGGTGCTTATCTTTTTACTAGGCCCAACAGCTTATATCATTCGTCTTTTTTCAAACTCTTTAGGGTTATACTTTAGTGACATCATCCCAGCCAGTTTACACCTGTCAATGGGCGAGGGCTCATGGGAAGGTGCTTGGACAGTCTTTTATTTAGCATGGTGGATTTCATGGTCTCCATTTGTGGGGATGTTTATTGCTCGTGTTTCTAAGGGACGTACCATCCGAGAGTTCATCATTGCGGTTTTAGTTGTTCCCTCCATGTTATCGTTTGTATGGTTATCTGTGTTTGGTGGCACTGCCTTTTATGTGGATGAGGTTGTTGGTGGTGATTTAACCAACGTGGTTGTGAATGAAGGTCATGTTGAGATTGCTTTCTTTAGATTGATCAACGATTTAGTTGGAACCCTTTCACTTGAGTTTATTCAAGGGGTTATTGCTGTGGTTTTAGCGACAGTTGGAACTGTCTTAGTTATTTCCTTTTTCGTCACATCAAGTGACTCAGGTAGTATTGTGGTTAATACCATTACTTCAAGCGGAAAAACCAATACCCCTAGAAAACAACGGGTCTTTTGGGCTGCTGTGGAAGGTTTAATTGCAGCTTTACTACTTGTGATTGGTGGTAATGAAGCTCTAAATGCCTTGCAAGCGGCCGTCATCATCACCGGGCTACCCTTTGCGTTAGTCCTTGCGACCATTAGTTTGTCTTTGGTTAGTAGTTTGAATTCAACTTACCGAAGACAAAAGAAAATTAGAGATACCAAACAAATTGTTGGGGTTATTGAAGAAAAAACAGATATTGATATTCAAAACTAACATGAAAGTGCTGGCTTACCAGCACTTTTTTTATTGAATGTTAAATGCCTCTTGTGGTAGTCTAAAGATAGATGGACAAAGGAGTTTATGATGCGCATAAAACAAACTATTTTAGATTATCAACAAAGATATCCACACGCAGACGTTCAAGATCACGTTAAGCGTTTTTTTCAAATTAGTTTTGGTCCTTCTCATGCACATAAACCAAGCGATGAGATGTTAAGACAGTACTTGGATAAAGAACTAGAGTTCATGGTTGCATACCCTCAAACACCCGATGTGTTTCATATTGGTGGCCGTTTTTACCGTGTTTCACTAACTAACATTAAATCGGGTGTGTTAACCAAAGAAAAATTAATACACATGTTTAAAGAAAGCATGCACATACCAATTGATCATCAAGCTGGGATTCAATCATTTAAATCACACCTTGATGCGTTCATTGAACTGATTGAAACGGATGAACTACCATTTTTACTTGAAAAGACATTAGATACGTTATCTGCTTACTTAGAACAAGGCTTAACCCCAGTTCATCATTCTAAAGCATATAAGACCCATCATCACCCACATTATCGTCTTATTCATGAAGCTGTGTTGAAGAAAGAGGGATTGATATGAAGCGAGTAACCATCAAGCAAACATCATTTAAAGGCATTGCCCAAAACCCATCTTTATTAGGCTTTGGTTGCATGCGGTTTCCTGAAACACCTGAGGGTGATATCGACCAATCACGTAGCCAAGCGTTAATCGATGATGCGTTTAAAAAAGGCGTGACTCATTTTGATACGGCCTATCCTTATCATGGCGGTCAATCAGAAAGCTTCATCGGCAAGGCTTTAAAAAAATACCCTAGAGACGCTTACACCTTAGCCACAAAATGTCCGACTTGGGAAATTGATTCAGTGGCGGATGTCAAACGTATTTTTGAAGAACAACTTGAAAATTTAGGCGTTGACTATGTTGATTACTATCTATGTCATGCTCTGAATAAAGAAAATGTAGAAGCTTACAAATTACCAGGTGTGCTTGCTTATCTTGAACGCTTAAAACACGAGGGGAAAATTAAACATTTAGGTTTTTCTTTCCATGACACACCTGATGTTCTGGCTGAGATTTTACAATTACATGATTGGGATTTTGTGTTGCTACAAATCAATTTTTTGGATTGGACTTTTCAAAATGCTAAAAAACAGTATGCGTTGGTGAAAGAAAAAGGGTTGCCTGTGATGGTGATGGAACCGGTAAGAGGTGGCGCCTTAGCGCAATTAAATGATGAAGCGGTTAAGCTTTTAAAACAAGCAGCCCCAGAACAAAGCATCGCTTCTTGGGCCTTACGTTATGCTGCTTCACTCGATCAAGTGATGCTTGTCTTAAGTGGGATGAGTCATGAAACCCATGTACAAGACAACATCAACACTTTCACAGACTTTAAACCTTTGACCAACCGTGAAAAAAAGGTATTAAATAAAGCCTTACAAGCGTACTTGAAATCGAATACTGTGCCGTGTACATCCTGTGATTACTGCATGCCCTGTCCTTATGGTGTGAAGATTCCGGATGTGTTTAACCGTTACAATGAGTATGCGATTTCTAAGTTTAAGGGCCGGTTTATAAAAGACATTGAGTCACTAAATGACCATGGACCCTCTACATGCACTGAATGCGGTGAGTGTCTTGAAAAATGTCCACAAAAAATTGATATTCCTCAAAAATTATCGCAGATACATAAGGTGTTTGAACAACTAAAATAACATTAAAGCATGTGACTAAAAGCACATGCTTTTTATATGAAGGCTTTAATTTGACAAGCATAAGCAACGCTGTTATAATGCATCTGTAACCCCCTATATAGGGGGGTGCGGAAGGAGCGTAATATGAAAACGATTAAATTAAAGATTGATGGCATGCACTGTGCCTCGTGTGTCAATAAAGTTGAACAGAATTTAAATGCGCTTGAGGGTGTTGAGAAGGCGACGGTAAACATTGCCAATGATTCAGCACAGGTTACTTATGATGACAATAGATTAAGTGAACAAGACCTTAAGGATACGGTGAAAGATTCGGGCTATGAAGCGCGTGTTGATGATCCGCGCATGGTATCCATGAGTGCCCGCGTTGAAGGCATGACGTGCGCGGCATGTGTTAACCGTGTTGATAAAGCGTTGAATCACTTAGACGGGATTCAAGATGTGCGCGTTAACATCGCGAATGATAAAGCGAGTTTTAAATATGATAAAGATCAAGTACGCCTATCTGAGATTCAGGCTGCGGTTAAAAATGCAGGGTATGAATTGATTATAGAAGAAAGCGCCGATGAAGCAGATGATCAAGATGAACTGAAGATGATGAAAGCAAGAAAAAGAATGATGCAAGCGGCCCTGATCACATCGGTGATGATGATCATGATGGTTGTGCATATGTTTATTGTCAATATACCTGGTTATACCGTGCTTGTTGC
>PWKX01000163.1 GCA_003559585.1 Mollicutes bacterium
ATGTATCAACAACTTCAATGATAGCATCTGGGTTGTCATTCATAACTTGTTGATAACGATCATTGGTAAATGTTCTAATGGCGTTGTCTCCCCAACTGTTACGGTGATTTCTCCATAAGTAGTAATCAACAACAACCGTATAGTTGTACGTATAATCAAATGAAACTTCTTGACCTCCACGAATACAACGGTCATTTTCTCTTATTCCATCAGGATCACGAATGATATTTCCTGAACACAGACGTGTTTCATGCTCACTAACCCATTCTTTTATCGTACCCTCAGGTAACATTGGGTGGGTTAAGGCACTTTCAGAACGTGTGATTTCTTTGGTACCATCATAAATACCCATCCATTCAATGGCCGGGATTCTTGGGGGCAAGTGGTCCATACGTACATCGTTATCTTCAAAACCATAGGTGTTAAACCATGGTCCGACGATGGCCATAATAATTAAAAATAGTAAAATGATGAAGGCAACCAATGAAACTCTATTGCGCTTGAAACGTCTCCAAGCATCTTTGGCATAACCGACCTGTTCAGTTTCTAATTGTTGGTCATAAATAACTTCTTCTTGTTGGACCAGCTCAAACGGCTTATCCTTATAATCTTTTTTATCAGGCACGTTTACCACCACCTACACGGATTCTCGGGTCAACAATACTATATGAAACGTCTACCAAGAGTGTTGAAACAAGTCCAATGGCTAAATAGAAACCAGATACAACCATAACCATTGCGTAATCTCTTGCATTAAACGCATCTAGATAAATACGTCCAATACCAGGAATACGGAAAATTCTCTCGATAACGAGTGACCCATTCAAAAGGTTTACAAAGGCGCCAAGCACCATCGGTGCAAGTGGGACCATAGAGTTTCTCAAACCGTGTCTAACGGTTGCTTGTCCACGCGTCAAACCTTTTGTACGACATAATAACATAAATTCAGAGGTTAACACTTCTGTAAGCTCCGCACGTGTCATACGTGTAAAGGCAGCCACAGTACCAAATGTTAAAGCTAAATAGGGCAAAATAACAGAGGTATAACGTAAAGATGGATCAGCTGCAAGGTCAACTTGAGTAAAGTAGTGAGGGGGTAATATGCTCCAATTATACGCAAAATAGTATTGTAGCATTGAAGCTACAACGAACATGGGTACACTGATAAAAAAGACAACCCCAATTGAAATAACTTGATCTGTAAATTTGTTTTTCTTTAGTGCTGCTAAGATACCAAGTCCAAACCCTAAAGGAATGGAAATCAAAAATGGTATGAAGTTAATTCTAACAGTAACGGGAATCCGCTGTGCCATAACTTCAATGGTGTCGCGGTTTTCAATTGTAGAATAGCCAAACTCGCCATCTACAACGATGTTTCTAATCCAAATTGCAAATTGTTCAGGGATTGGACGATCCCGACCTTCTCGTTCTCTAACACGGTCAATGATTTCTTGCGGGCGATCCAGCGAAGGCTGATCATAATCCGGCATCAGGCGAATAATCACAAAAATCATGACAATGATGATCGAAAAGGTTACAAACATTAATCCTAGTCTTTTAAGTATGTATTCTAGCATTCATTTGAACCTCCTGCGCTTGACTAGACAAAATCGCAACCCTAATATTTTTAAAACTATATTAGGGTTGCGTAATCTTGTCTATTTAGCTACTTATTTGTAGTAAATAAAAGTTGTTAATTAATCTAAATCTTCATCTGCTACATTAAGGTACATGTAACGGAAGCCGCCCCATTCCATCCAAGGATGGAAGAAGTCGTTTTCGAATACAACGCGCTCAGAATAGGCAGCGGTTGCAACGTTTGTGAATAGCGGAATGGCAATTTGTTCTTCTAATAAGATGTCTTCCATACCAGCCGCAATTGCACGCCAGTCATCAATCAAGCCATCATATTCTTCATAGAAGATTCCACCAGCTTGTGTTTCTTGGAACCACTCACCGAAAGCAAGGGTCAATTCACCATTAGCACCGATTTCAAAGTCTTCAACATCGGTATAAAGTTCATTGAGTGAATCTAAAGAAGCTTCTAAGTCTTCTAAATCAGTAGCGTAATCTTCATCAGAAGGATCTAAAGCGTCAATAGCGTCTTGAACCTCATCAATTTGTTCTTGAATGTCAGCTAAACGGGCATTAATACGCTCATCAGCAATTGCTAAGAAGCCATCAAGTGTAACCGTAACTGGCCATTCAGAAGTATTGAAGCCAATTTCATGCATAAGTGGTAAGGTTTCATTGTATACATATCCTAATAAGAAGATAGGATCGAACTTAACACCTTGCCATGCATAGAACATCATATCAAAGTTACCAGATGCGCCGATTTCATCAAGTGCGTCTGAAGTCATTGCATTAAGTCGGAATTCGAAACGATCACCAAAGATGTCTTCTAATTGTTCTTGAACCCATTCATTGGTGGTAAAGTTCGTCTCAGCATCCATCATTGATAATTCAAGCCATACAGTGTCGCCATCGTTAATGGCACCATCTGCAACCGCTTGATCATAAGCAATGTCAAATAACTCAACAGCGTATGATGGGTTAAATCCGTACGTATCAGGGAAACGGTCTTCAAAGACACTTAAACCTTGTGGTGTGGCACGATAAGACATAACATCTGTATAATGTGTCACGTATTCAGGTGATACAAGGCCTTGTTGTGGAATCGATGGTGCTGTAACCGTTGAGGTCATTTCACCACGGTCTACCGCATGGTAGATTGCTTGACGGAACTCTTTGTACTTAAGCATTGGGTTGGTATTACCATCAGGACGGTCATCTACGTTAAACGCCCAACGGAAAGTCGCCATGGTTGGTGATAATCTTAGGTTTGGCCAATCTTCGAAGTCTTCCCAGTATTGTCCACCAACACCCGCAACGTCTAAGTTACCAGCTTGGAACATGTTAACAATTTGAGATTGTTCTGATAATACTTCAAAACGAATGCGGTCAAAACGATATTCGTCTGCCCAAATAAAGTCATCTCTTTTTTCGAAAACATAAACTTGGTCAGCTTCCCATGATGATACAGAGTAAGGACCATATGATACATATTGGTCAATCGCTGCTTGGGTACCGTATTGCGTGTTGTCACGTGCTTCATTCATTAGTGCTTCATAGTTTTCAGGATGTACAGGACCAGTGATAGCACTTAGTAATGTGTCTAACACGTTCCATTGTGTAAATGATTCATTAAGATGTAATCTAAAGGCATAATCATTCACTTTCTTAACACCAACTGTGTCAAATAAAATGTCATAGTCATCATAATGCGTACCAGCTTCAACATCTTGGAAGAAGTAATCTTCTGCGCCTTCGATGTTAAGGTCTTGATACATCATAGAACCACGTTCATTGACAAGTAATGGGTCAAGAAGCATCATATAACTGAACATAAATGTATCAGCATTAATGTGCGTGCCATCCTCAAAGTTTAAATCTTCTCTAATTCTGATTTCCCATACGCGACCATTATCGTTCACGTCAATTGGCAATTCACTTGCCAAACGTGGGAAACGATCATATTCTAAGTTTTCTGCGTCTCTAAAGTCTCCAGCTACTCTACCTTGTTCAGCAAAGTCGAAGTCGCCCATATAAAGACCAGCACCTAATAATGAATAAAGGTCAGAAGCATTAGCTAATGTTGCATCATGAGGGTTGATGTCACTAACAGGAGAGATTGACGTTCTATAAGTATACGTCTTATCTTGGCTGATAACAACCGCAATAAATTCTCTTGTTGCTTCACCAGTGATACCATCATCATCTGTATAAGAGATGGTCGCTGTTAAGTCAACCGCAACGTTATCCCCACGTGGTCTTGTAACACTACCATCGCCATCAAGATATTCTGGATGACTTGAAGACCAAGTAATGGTTGTATCATAAGTACCTTCACTTGGAAGATAAATATCACCAATCACAAAGTCAGTACGGAAGATTGCAAGGTCGCCTGCTGCTTCATCAGCACGGTTTTGTGGATGATCTTCAAATAAAGGAACCGTAATCACGAATTCTTTAGTATCCGTAACAGCGTTTAATGTTAACGTTGCTGTCAATGTGACGGTTTTATCCTCTACTGGATCACGGAAAACATTGATGGTGTTGCCGTCAACTTCTAATACGCTCTCGTCACTTGAAGCCCAAGTGATTTGAACATCGCCATCAGAAGATGGTACAGAGAAGTTGTTTCTAACATCACTTAAATCAACACTTAACTCTAAATCAAGAACAGCCTCAGCAAGAATCTCTTCGTCTGTCTCAGGTACAGGGGTAATGGTCACGTTAAACGTCTTGGAATCGCTCGCGTCCATTCTTGATGCTGTTACTGTTAATTCAACAGTCACCGCATCCTCACCTGCCTCTGGTCTGGTTACAACCGCAGTTGAACCGTCTACAGCTAAGTAATCTTGACCAGTTTCGGCCATCCAAGTGTAGCTAACACCGTTTGATGCAGTTTGCGGCAAGTTGAAGTCAGATGTTCTGGTAATATTGGTATCCCAGTCTAACTCAGCAATTGCTGCATCTACTAGATCTTGTGCATCATCTTCGTCATCGTCGCGTCCACATGCGGCAATGGTGAAAACAAGGCCAAGTGCTAGAAGTAAACTAAATAATTTCTTCATTAAATGTTTCCTCCTTCTTTTTTTTGAAAAGACATTAAAATTGATCCGTTGGGATTCAATTTGTCTTTATTTTACTTCATCCTATTAGGTTAGTCAACCAAAAATATGGGTTTACTGGCTTGATTTCTTGCTCATCACA
>PWKX01000065.1 GCA_003559585.1 Mollicutes bacterium
GTTAATTTAACATCTGTACGCAACGTTAAGGAGTGATGATGTGAAAAGAGCCGATTACATCAGTTGGGATGCCTATTTTATGGGCGTCGCGACCTTAAGTGCCATGCGCAGTAAAGACCCCTCAACCCAAGTTGGGGCGGTCATTGTCAACGACAAAAACCGCATCGTCGGCATTGGATATAACGGATTTCCAATCGGCATCGACGATGATGTTTACCCGTGGGTTAACGACGGTGATTTTTTAAACACAAAATACCCATATGTGGTTCACGCCGAACCAAACGCCATCTTAAACAGCACCGTATCCTTAGAAAACACAACCCTTTATGTGACGTTGTTTCCCTGCCATGAATGTGCGAAGCTGATCATTCAAAGTGGCGTTAAAGAAATTGTATACGTTGAAAACAAATATCAAGAAGAAGCAAGCGTCAAAGCATCACAGCGCATGTTAAAAGACGCCGGGGTCTCGCTAAGACAAATGAAAAAAATCACGGTGAACATCGATGCTTAGCATGTTTAAAAAAAGTCGTATTTTTCTTGCGGCATTAGCCTTACCTTGGTTACTAGTGATGTTTGTGGGTACTTGGCGGATCGATTACCAAATCACCACCCCCGGCAACTTAACCAACGTCAGTAACTACATCGCCTTAACCGAAGAAAACCCACAAGAAAATCCCATTTATTCTGTTTACATCATGAGTTTTAGAAACCCAACATTTCTACAATTTATGATTTCTACTTTAAATGATTATCACGATGTTAGGCAGCTAACCCCAACACAAATCAGCCAAGGGGTGAGTGACCGCGATCAATTTGAATCTGGTCAAGTCGACCGAAACACCAGCATTGATGCTTCTTTTATCACCTCACTAGAAGCTTTAGGCTTACCGATTAGCTATGACGTTGAATACATTGTGAGACTGTATTATCACTACATCGACATCAAAGATGACCAACCACTCAACATCCGTGATTTAGTCTTAAGCGTCAACGGCAACGATGATGTATTAAGCGCGGTGAATCAAGCGGCTTGTGGTGAATATCATTTATTTGAAATTGAACGTGAAAACGGCGACATTGACTTTATTGAAATCAAACGCCAAGAACGCAACAACCAATGTACCTTTGGCTTAAGCGTAAGTGAATACTACCGCATCACCGATGCGGCGGTTGAACTCATCGCCTATGATTCACTTGTCGGTGGCCCTTCAGGCGGTTTAATGCAAACACTATATATTTACAATGCCTTAAGTGATGTCGATTTAACCAAAAACTTACGCATCGCAGGCACAGGCGGTATCTTGATTGATGGACGCGCCTCAAGTGTCGGCGGCATTAGAGAAAAAATCATCACCGCTGAAAAAACGGGCATCGATGTCTTTTATGTGCCTAAAAACGATAACATCACCAACGATAATTATACAATTGCCATGGAAACCAAAGAAGCGATTAATGGTGAGATTGATATTGTTGGGGTTTATCGCTTTGAAGATATCATCAACGACTTGCTCATCAGGCAGGGAGGTGGTGCCAGTGATTAAACGTCATAAAGACTTTTACGCTCAATTTAGTGTGTTTGAGATTTTAAAAAGCTTACTAACAGGCTTGATTTTCACAGCACTCATTATGGCACCCTTTATTGTGATCATCATCAACGCTTGGTTTTTATTTATTTATCATATTTACCTGATTACCTTACTTGCTATTAGTGTGGTTAGTTTAACCTTTCTTGTTTGGGCTTTGTTGTTTGGTAAAACCTTAACGTTTTATCAAAAAGACCATGAAACAATGGACTGGTTGATCATCATCACCGATGGCTTGATACTGACAGCAATCTGTCTTATAACCGGCATCATCGCGATGTTGATGATCGTGCCTGGTTACCTTTAGGAGGCTTCACACATGAGCAAAAAACAAACATGGGTTCTCATCGCAGGGATCATTATTCTCATCATCATCCTCGATCAATGGACCAAATATTTAGCGATGAGTCACCTCACATTACTCACCGATACCTTTGGCAATGAGTTGACGCGCGGCATATTAAAAGAAGTGACGCTGATCCCTCATTTTCTATATTTTACCCTCCATCTAAATGATGGCGCCGCTTGGGGTAGCTTTAGCGGTGCCTTACCGTTTTTCATCATCATCACCCTACTCGCTTTAAGCGTGTTTATCTTTTTAATGAAAGACATCGACATCAAACATAAAAAGTTTTATACCTTCTCTTTACCGCTTTTAATCGGTGGTACCATCGGTAATTTCATCGACCGAACCACCACGTGGTTGAGTGACCGCGGGTTTGTGGTTGATATGATTGATGTTCACATCATTGGTCATAACTTTCCGGTATTTAACGTGGCCGATGCTGCTTTAACCGTCGGTTGGATTATGTTGGCGATCGATTTGATTTTCTTTGATAAAAAACGGGGTGTTCAACATGATAACATTCAAGGTTGAAGCAGAATTAAACAATCAACGCTTAGATAAGATTACCGCAAAGAAGTTAAAAGACGTCTCCAGAATGGTGATTAAAACCAGCATTGATCAAGGCGATGTGCTGGTTAATGGTCAACCGGTTAAAGCCGCTTATAAAGTTAAAGCCGGTGATGAGATTACCGTTAACTTAAAGGCAGAAGAACCCCCCGTGTTAACCTATCAACCGGTTGACTTTGAGATTGTTTATGAGGATGCTTATTTAATCATCATCAACAAACCCAGTGGCTTGATCGTTCACCCTTCTCACACCACCACCGAAACCACCCTTGTGCACGGCTTACTTAAGCACATCGATCCAGCCAACTTTAAAGACCCCTTAAGACCAGGCATTGTGCACCGCCTTGATAAGGATACCAGCGGTTTATTGGTGGTTGCCAAAGACCAAGACACCTTAAGCACGCTACAAAGCATGTTAAAAAAACGCACGGTCAAACGAACCTACCAAGCCTTAGTTGAAGGCGTCATCGACCACAATAAAGGCACAATTGAAGCCCCTGTGGGCCGGCATCCTAAACGCCGTCACATCATGAGTGTTCACGCTGAAGGTAAAGAAAGCACCACCCATTTTACGGTGCTTGAACGGTTTAAGGACCATACGTTGGTTGAATGCCAACTAGACACAGGACGCACCCATCAAATTAGAGTGCACATGCAATACATCGACCATCCGGTGGTGGGTGATCCAACATATGGTTTTCGAAAAAGCAAAGCCGATGATGGTCAATACCTGCACGCCACGGTTTTACAATTTTCTCATCCAATTACCGCAGAATTGTTGACATTTAAAGCTGAATTGCCTACAATGTTTTTGGAAAAACTCCAAAGCTTAAGGTAGGCTCAAATTTATGGCAGATATTTTTATGCATTACCAACTCGCAAAAGATACGTACGAAACGTTATTGCCAGAACAAAAAAAGCACGTCAATCAAGCAACCTTTATCACCGGTTCACAAGGACCGGATCCCTTCTTTTACCGTATTTTATCGAAAAAACGCATCCAAACCATGCAAATTGGTGAACATCTACACGATCACCACATCAACGATGCCATCAAAGCCATGTTGATACATGTTAAACAACACCCAAGTAAAGAAAACATTGGTTTTTTATTAGGGTATGTGCTTCACTTCGCTTTAGACGTTCACATTCATCCATATGTGTATCACCACGTCGGGGTTTATGACAAGCACGATCCTAAAACAGCACATATGCGCGGACTTCATTTAAAGTTTGAACGCCGTATCGATGCCGCGCTTATTAAAAAAACCTACAACATCAACCCTGCGGCTTTTCGGTTAAAAAAACGGGCCTTACCGTTAAAAAAAGTGCCACAAGACATCATCACCACCATCAACCATGTGACAAAAACCGTCTATGACATTGATGAGGGTGGTCGGCTTTATCAAAAAGGCTACCGCGGCATGCGCCGCGTGTTAAAACTAGCCATTCAAGATAAATACGGCCTTAAAAAACGACTTTATAGTTTCATTGACCGGTTCCCAAACAAACGAGATTTGTTTTTTAAGGATTTGTCATTCTATCAACCTGATTTATCGTTTGATTATCTGAATGAACAAGCAGCCTTGTGGCATCACCCCGTGAACCGCGCCTCATCACATGATAGCGTTGAAACCCTTTATCAAAAGGCTTTTGACATGTCTAAGCGTTTCATACATCGTTTATTGGATGATGTGTTAAACGATCAACCTTTTGATGTTGAGGCGTCTTTCAACAACCTGTCATACAATACTGGGCTAGACTGTGAAGACACGCGGCCCATGCAATATTTTAATCTTTTTACCACATCTAAATCATAAAAATTATAAAGCGCCGTTTGCATAGACGGCGCTTTATGTTCAAAAAAAGGGTGAATTGTCAACCCTCTTTTTTTTAGTTGGTAACTGCTATAATACATGTAGTCAAACAAAAGGAGGGTTTAAGACATGACGGTAAACCAAACAGTTCGTGATGTGGTTTGTATTGATTTAAAAAGTTTTTATGCCTCGGTAGAATGTGTCAAGCGCGGTCTTGACCCTTTTAAGACGCCTTTGATTGTTGCCGATGAAACAAGAGGGGGTGGCTCCATTGTTTTAGCGGTGAGTCCGTATTTAAAAAAACAAGGCATCCCAGGCCGGTTACGGTTATTTGAAATGCCAAAGGTAAACGGATTAATCATCGCTAAACCTCGCATGCAAGCGTACATCGATGTGGCTAAAACCATCATTGATATTTACTTAGACTTTGTGGCTGAGGAAGACCTTCA
>PWKX01000089.1 GCA_003559585.1 Mollicutes bacterium
CGTTCAAACAATAAATCTAACGCACCACAAATCAATTCATCTTTATTGGTGAAGTACTCATAAATCGTACTTTTCCCAATTGAAAGTTCTTCGGCCACATTGCTAACACTGAGCTTTTTAGGATTGTCCATGCGACTCAGTAAATCCAAGACAACTGTCAAAATTTCTTCTTTACGAGTCATCGGATTCATTCCGTTCACTGGCTTTATAGGCAATCAGCGCTTTATTGGGTGTTAAGACCATCCATGCAATGATTCCAACCACCGTCACTAACGTAGCACTCATGTATAAATACATCGCTTCACTAAACAATAGATACGTGGCCAAAAGGAATCCTAATGTAACGAGTGACCCCACAATATAACGCCCATATAAAGTCATTCCATAGTACATGATTGGCACCACAAATATAGTCAAGAACGTCGCGTAGATTAATCCACCAATCGCAGTCAACGCAAGTGGTTGAATCAACTCAGCACCTTCTCCTGCCGCAAAGGCGGCTCCACTTAATGCTAAGATTGTTGTGAGCGCGGTCATAAAGATTGGCCTGATTCGGATACTCCCCGCTTCAAATATGGCATCAGTGAGATTTCTACCGCGCGAACGCATTTGATTGATATAATCAACCAATACAATCCCGTTATTAACCACGACACCACTTAAAATGACCAGTCCGATTAAGGCGACAATGCTTACCGCATCTCCACTGAGATATAAGGCACCAAACCCACCTGTAAAAGCCAAGGGAATCGTAATCATAATAATGAATGGATAAGAGAACGATTGGAACTGACTTGCCATAATCATATACACCAGCAATATTCCTAAAGCCCCAACCAACAGCATCGTCTCAATAGAAGATTGGATTTCTTCACTTTCACCCAACACTGTCATCGTATAGCCTGTAGGCAGCTCATAATCCGCTAAGGCACTCTCAACATCTTCAGCAACCAACGAGGCATTACGTCCGCTCGCTATGGATGCGTCCACAGTAAGACTTCTTGCTCCGTTGACTCGGGTAATCGACGCAAAGCCTGGCGCATAATCAACATCCGCTACTGATTCAAGCAGTATTGGATTACCCTCAAAATCACTACCAACGATAAGTTGTCGTAATTCATCAATATCCGCTACAACACGTCTTGATGTTTCATCTTCATCATAGACATACAAGTCATAGCTATTGCCATTCAATCGTACACTTGTAACTACACTTGGTTCACTAAGATACTCAGAGACAACCCCCATAATTTGAGCATTGGTCAAACCACTTTCAATGGCCGCATCTTTATCAACACTGATGCGCACTTCTTCAGTCTCCTGACCTAACCCGGAATCGACTTCAGATATACCATCGACATCCTCTAGTAAAGCCGTAATGCTAAGCGCTTCTTCACGAAGAATATCTAAATCATCACCGCTAATACGGACTTGTATTCCACTACCGATTATCGCATCGGTATCAGATTCAGTCCCTTGAACATTCACAAGGAATTCTGGATAATTAGATTCAATTAAATCAGTCACCACATTCGCCATTTCAACCGTACTACGCGTTCGATCACTACTTAGCACAATATTAGCAGTGGCTTGATTGTCATTAGAACCGCCCATGAAAAGCATTTGCATCGGGTCGCCACCTAATGATATCCCGATGGTTTCGACTTCATCCAACGCAAGGATATCATCTGATATGGCATCCAGCTTATCCGATAATTGCTCAAAAGTTAAGTTTTCACCCGGAGCAACCTCCAAAGTCGCTTGTAACGAGCCTTCATCTGTTTCAGGGAAAAATTCAAAGCCTCGGGATGTTGCCAAGAAGAACACGCCTACAAACAATATAAGTACAATCGCCATCACAATACTTTTAACCTTGAATAATGCGCTTAAGATGGTTGTATATAATCCTTTGACTTTTTCGAAGAATGGAACTTTATCGCTTTTACGTTCATTAATCTCACCATTCAGCACTCGGTTGGCTACTGTCGGAACAAAAGTCAGTGCGATTAACAAGGAAGCCAGCAAACTAAAGGTAATGGTTAAAGCAAGCTGGAAAAATATTTCACGAATAAAGTCTTCAATGAACATAATTGGTAAGAAAACACCAATCGTTGTCAAGGTTGAAGCAATGATGGCTCCACCCACTTGATGCGTCCCTCGAATTGCGGCTTCTCGTGTAGGACGACCTTCTTTTTTCATTCGGAATATATTTTCTATAACTACAATACTATTATCAACCAACATTCCTATTCCTAAGGCAAGTCCACCTAGACTAACAACGTTGAGCGAAATCCCCGATAAATAGATAAGAATAATTGCGAACATCAAACTAATAGGAATCGCAACCCCAATAACCAGTGTTACACGGACATTACGCAAGAATAAAAATAATACCGCAATCGCCAAGACCGCACCAAGTAATAAGTTATCAAGTACCGAACCAGTCGCTTGTTCGATGTATTCTCCTTGATCAAGCAACATCGTATACTCAAACCCTTCATGTTCTTCGCTCATTGCCTGGAGCACTTGATTGATATCACCGGTTACATCCGTAGTCGCAAATTCCGATCCTTTTTGCACAGAGAGTGACAAGGAATCCTGTCCATTGACTTTCGAATAAGTTTGATCATTCTGGTCCACAAATTCTACTGTCGCAATGTCATCAAGATGAACCACAAACTCACCCATCGGTCCGAAATCCATATCTATAAGTTTCAACGTTTCGATTTCTTCAAGACTTGAGAGTTCATCCCCAACACGAACCATATAATCACCATCATCTATGGTGATAAATCCAGCTGGAAACGCAAAGTTTTGAGCTTGTAAAATATTGCTGACAAATGATTTGTTGATCAGTTCCTCAACATCCATGTCATCCGGTTGATCTTCTTCAGGCACAAATTCCATCATTGCCTCAAATTCAGCGTTTACACTATCGATTTCACTCTGATCAAGCATCACACGTATTTCTGATTCAAAGCCACCTGAAACATTGAGTTGCGCAACACCACTGACACGCTCTATTCTTGGACTTAATACATCATCTACCCAATTCGTTAATTCTTCGATATCTTTCCCTTCATATGACACCGAAAAATTCATTATCGGTAGCATATCAGGATTTAATCGAAGGATTGACGGATTAGAAGCGTCATCAGGAAGTTGACTTATCATATTGTTTAATTGTTCCCGCATTTCAATAATCGCGGAATCCATATTGGTATTCTGCGAAAACTCTAGAAATATTAAAGAAAAGTTCTCAGAAGAGGTCGTTTGAACCTCTTGAATATTACTTGTTGTTTGGAACGTCCGCTCCAGTGGAATGGAGACTTCTTGTTCCACTTCATCCGGTGTAGCACCAGGATAAGACGTCATCACAATCGCTACCGGAATATTAATATCCGGAAAGAGATCTGTTGTCAATCTCGTAAATGATACAACACCAAAAATAATGATTGCCAAAACTACCATAAAGATAGTAATCGCTTTATCAACTGCAAAAGTTATTAAAGCTTTCATTTCACCACATCCTTAATTATAAAAACCCGACCGAATGTTCGGTCGGATTATATTATAGCACATTCACTTTCATTTGAGGTAAGACTTTACAATATTATCTTGAAGGTACATTTTTATCAATAGAACCATTGGAGGTTTGGGTGCTTAACACATCCAAAATAAATGAAAGATCGGTATTGTGATAACTGATATTTCCATTAGATGTACGCATTTCTACCTCAAGATAGTACACCTCTTCAAATTCGATGCTGCCATTGGACGTTCTCGCATATAACGTTGCTCCATCTTGATTGTTTATATTGGCATTTCGAACAACGACATTACCGTTAGAAGTACGTAGATGAATGTCTGATGAGTCAATGTCAAATAAACGAATTTGACCATTAGAAGTAATTGTACGAATATCAGGAGAGATAACATTTCTCAACGTAATTCTACCATTTGAGCTTTCGGCATCAATTTTCTCAGTCACTGTTAGGTTTTCTAACGTTATAGTGCCATTAAGTGTACTGATAAGCAATGTTTCCATCGAAAAATCCTGGAGTGTTACCGAGCCATTTTTGGACGTGAGATCCATGTGATCAATGTCCAACGTGTTTGGAAGGTATATAATGGTTTGATTGGGATCAGAGAAGATATTTCTAAACCAATCAATGGAAAAAAAGATGCGAAGATTCGTTGTATTCTCAACAATAATCTGTTGATTGTCATCATTGATTTCAATTTGCGCATCTACGTTATCATACACACTCATTTCGACCAAAATATCATCGCCATCATAATATTCAACCTTGACATCACCAATGTCCAACTGAGTGATGATTTCCCAACTCGTTAATGTTGTTGGGGTATGTGAACGTTCATGAAGTTCAAGTTCTTGATTTGCACTTAACCCTAACGAACCTTGCGTAAAGAGCATTCCCATTGCCCCTACAACCAATAACACCACAGCGATACCTTTAAACTGTGTTTTAAAATTGTGTAGACTTGGTCTACCTTTTATAAAACTTTCCGCTTTAAAACGGTTCAAGGTTCTAAGGAGTTGTTTTTTATTAGGGATGTTTAACACATCGCAATGCCAACGGACCAACCATATGATAAAGCTAACGAATATATCATAGACCCACAGTAATAAAATTAGCCACAAGAAGCCTACACCGATAAGAAAGA
>PWKX01000144.1 GCA_003559585.1 Mollicutes bacterium
ACATACGCTTTTAAATATGGTATAATAAGCTATATTTCTGTGTGAGGGGTGAGGCGATGAAGAAACAAGATGGGTTTTCTTTAATCGAACTGCTTGCGGTTATTTTGATTGTTTCAACGTTACTTGTGCCTTTACTGTTTTCTTTAACGAGTAACTTTGGAATCAACGTCCAAGCGATTAGACGCAACAGTTCTAATTTAATTGGCATTTCGTCTATTCAAGCGATGAATCAAATCGATTTTATTAATTATGCTGATTTATTAGAAACCGATGACTACCTTGTGTTAGATCGAACGTCTTGTGGGTTATTGCCTAGTGATGATGGTGGCGATATTGCCAGTTCTTTTGAGATTTGTGAGATGGTCTTTGATTCAAAGTTACAAAATGAGATTATCACAAATACTGATGCCTTTAAAATATATGTTTATCCGTACTTTATGACAGAGACGAACAAGCAAACCTTTCTCAATGAAGCTGATGAGCCGGGCTATGTGTTAGATGAGATGGATGCCCGCATTAGGGTCATTTCTGATGATGACCGTGATTTTTTCATCTATAACATTACCGTTGTCATCACTTATGATCAAGACAATCAAAGACGGATGATCACAAGTGGGGAGTTGACAGCTGAACAATGATGCCTAATCCAGTTAAAAACGAAAAAGGGTTAACCATTTTTGAACTGTTAATTACCATCTCGATTGGTGGGATTGTGATTACCCTACTCCTTTCGATTTTAAGTACGACACTTTTCACCCGTAATCAAATTGATTACATGAACCGTTTAGATGAAGAAGTTTATTACATGAATAATCGCTTAGAACGTGTGATTAGAGATATGAACTACCGTTCTATTTTACAGCTCGATGTGGATGATGAACTCAAAAAAGAAATTTTCATCTTAACCAGTGAATATGATGTTGTTGATAACGAAAATGATTTTAGCGATTTAAAGCAATACATTTTACTGGTTGACTATAATAAAAATGATCTGTTTTTAATTCCTGTCCCACGTGAAGGCTACACACAACCGAATCCTAACGACATGAGTTATGATGCTTATAAACCACTTGTTGAATTTCCCCCTGAACAATACCGGCTCAACAGTTCAAGGTTATTAATTCATGAACCAGAAGACGCACAAACCGTATCATTTAGATGCATTAATACCGATGCTAGTTTAATCTTTTCATCATGTAGTAGTGCTTTTATATCATTTAATCTTGTGATTAGCTATGAGTTAACCTCAGGAGAATCGCTTGGACAACGGGAATATTCATTCTCGTTGGTCTATTAAGAAAGTTGGTGAGAATCATGTTAAACAATGAAAAAGGTAGCATTTTAAGCGTCGCCTTAATCGTGGTGGCGATTTTGTCATTTTCGATCACATCCGTGACGGCTTATACGAGTAATGTTCATAATAGAAGTAATGAGCTCATTCAAGAACGCAGCGATACTGTGGCGGCAAGGTCAATCTTAAATCAAGCCCTATATGAGTTAAAAGACTTTGTGATTCATGATTTAGCCCCTTCTAACTTTAATGACCTTACCGTCGAACAAGAAGATGACCTGGCTGCGTTTATCGAAATGCTGGAAAACACCTATACCTTTAATAATTTCTTTGACCCTGATGATGAAAACCGCTATGGGATTAGAATTGTCGATCGAACCCCATATAACGAAGAAGGGTATGATGGCATCACTGCCGTATTTAGAGTTCTTTTTGACCGCTTTGATGGCACCACCATCTATAGAGACACCTATATTTCGTTAGAAGAAGCGCGAGTGCCTGACACACCGAGTGAAGTGTATGAAAACATCATTGAGCGGATACTTGCGGATAAGGACAACTTGACTGAGATTTGTAAAGATGAAGACGGTAATCCCATCGAAAATTGTGATAGTGCTGATGAGTTTGAATCAGAAACTGGCGCAGGTCAAGGCGCTAACCGTTTGTTTAATTTAACGACCAATGTTTACCTTCCAAATGATTTAGAACTAGAGGGTCAAAAAAATCATGGACGGCTTGATTTAAACGGTTTTACGATGATTGTTGATGGTAACTTGCATTTTGATGATTTAGAATCCATTCATGGTGATGGGGTTTTAATTGTTAGAAACGTACCCGATGATGACACTAGAAACGGGAATTTTACTTTAGAAGCTTTTCATAGAATTGATGTATACGGTGATGTTTTAATCATTGTCGAAGGTGAAACCGTGCTTTCCTTAAATCACCCGCGACGCTCGAAAATTTTAGAAGTTCAAGATGATGGGGTTTTTACATTAATGACTATGAAAAATAATCCTAGTGATAACAACAAATTAGACACAACAAACATTTCAGGTTTTGGCGATACTTACTGGATTAGCGATCCACATCCAGATGAGTTTATATACTTAGGTACTGAACCATTTAGCTTCTTTAACCAAGACCCTGAGATGCCAAGTTGGGCTGAAATATTCTTATATTATGGTGAAGAGTTTCCGCCCGGGGTTAGTTTCAAAGACAGTTCATTTAACATTGAATAAATAATATAAAAGCTTATCAACATGACTTTGTTGATAAGCTTTTTTAATGGTTACTCTACAGGACGCCAGACATATTCGCCTTCATAAACTGGGTCATCATAATCAGATGGGATTTGACCAACATTATACCAATATGCTTCAAAAAAGACACCGTCGTAGAGCACAATTTCGCCAGGATAATAAGGCGTGTCTGCATCCCATTCTGGGGCTATGACTTCTTCCCAAAATGTGTCATCTTCAACACTTGGGGTCACGCTGGATGTGGTCATGTCTTGTAGTGCGACGAATTGCCGTTCATCATGAATGACCGTATCGCCTTCGTAGTAAATATTGTAAGGTTGCCAAACATTGGAGGTTAGGTTTTGCCAGTCGCCAAAGCTCGTTGACACACCAGGTTCAATTCCAGTCATGCTATCGCTGAGTGCACGGTACTGGTCGCCATTATGCCAAATCACATCGCCAAACTCATAATAGTTAAACTCGCGCCATTCATTGGTGATTTCTTGCCAGTAAATAGACGTATCAGGGTTTTCACCTAAACCGTTTAAATCTCTTAAGTAATAGAACCTGTTATTATAAGATACCATTTGCCCTTCTTCATAAATGTTGTAAATCCTAAAGGCATCACCAATACGCACTTCTTGCCAGTACCCTTCATAATCAGGGTTTTCTAAGTTTGTTAGTGATGGTGTGATGTTCGTCGCAGCATCATCTAACATTTCTAAGGCTCTATCATCATAGGTGAAACGGTCACCCGCTTCAAAAACCCCTGCCTCCCAAGAAGGGTAGTCACCTCCGATAAAGGAAGGTTCATGAACAAACTCAATGCCTGTTCGTGTTGGGACACGTTCACTTGTGGCTAGATAGCCGCGGCTATTAAATGGAAATGATAAGGCACCATCTTTAGCGTAATAAACAGCGTAGTCACCGGTATAAAGAATGGTAACCGTGTACTCATAATCGTCTCTAACTTGAGCACTGACAATGTCACCCAACTCTGCTTCGTTTAAACGGTCGCCTACCTCACACATTGAGGCTGATGTGCCGCAGTAAAACCGCGCCGCTCTTTCAATATCGCGCGCTTGGTCTAAAATATTATTTTTTTGAATGTTTGAGAAAATGGGTGATACTTGGGGTGTGGCAAGCATGGCCACAATCCCTAAAACCACAATGACAACAAGCAGTTCAAATAGGGTAAACCCTTTTTGGTTCATACGCTTGCCTCCTTTATGAGAGTTGGTCTGATAAGGCGAGTGATGGTAACATCACAGCTAGGATCATGACCACAATCATGGCATAGATAAAGATTAACAATAACGGTTCTAATGCTTTTTTCATGCGTTCAACTTTAATTTCACTGTCTTCATCGTAAAAGTCTGCTAGGTTGCCCATCATTTTACCAAGTTCGCCACTTCTTTCCCCAACACTCATCATCCGGTTAAAGACGATTTCTGATGCGTAGTGGTGTTCAAAGGCACTGGACATGTATTCACCGCCGGTGACTTTCTTTTGAGCGCCGATTAACAGTTCTTTGTAGACCTTATTGTCAATCGTGTTCCAGGTGGTTTTTAAAGAATCTTGTAAGGGCACGTGGTTTTTCATTATTTGCGCTAAGGTTGAGGCGATTCGTGATAGGTTGTTCAGTTTCACAACCTCACCAAAGATGGGCATTCTAATGGCGATGTAACTGAGGGCGTACTGCAGTTTATAAAACTTTTTGATTAAAAACCTTAAGCCGAGAACAAAGACGACAAGGCCTAATAGTAAGAAGATGGCATTGGCCCGGATAAAGTTACCGGTGTTCATGAAAAACACGGTAATACCAGGTAAATCTCCGCCTAAAGAATCATACATGCCTTCAAATTGTGGTAAGACCCCAATCATTAAGAAGACAGCCACCCCAATCGCAACCCCCATATAAATGATCGGTAGCATCATCGTGCTTTTAATCGAGGATTTTAACCGGTGTTGTTTCTCAAAGTATTCGACAATTTCATCTAATATTTCATCTAAGTCGCCCACTTTTTCTCCGACGGCTATCATCGCGATTAAGATTCTGGGAAATTCCCGTGGGTATTCTGCAAAGGCTTCT
>PWKX01000021.1 GCA_003559585.1 Mollicutes bacterium
CTAACCCCGCCAATCACCAGTGCCGCGGGCATCACAAAGTAGTAAAACCCAGCCACCATTAAAAAGATGCCTAGGGTAATGAAAAAGTATCGTTTCGGGTATGTTAATTTCGTTAGTGTGGTTCTCATCAGGCATCCCCTTTCATGCGCCATTTTAAAAAGGCGTTGATAAACGGTTCAATATCGCCATCTAAAACCGCCGACACATTCCCGGTTTCATGATGCGTGCGGTGGTCTTTGACCATATTGTAAGGGTGCATCACATAAGACCGTATTTGTGAGCCAAACGCATTCGATTGGTCTTGGGTTTTAAACTCTTGTAAGGTTGCGTGTTGTTTTTGCATTTCTAGTTGATATAACTTACCCTTCAAAATGTTGAGCGCTTTTTCACGGTTTTGAATTTGAGAGCGTTCATTTTGACACGTCACCACAATCCCGGTTTCCTTATGGGTGATACGGACCGCTGAATCTGTGGTGTTGACACTTTGTCCACCCGCCCCACTAGAACGGTAGGTATCAACTTTAATGTCTGTATCAGAAACCTCAATGTCAATTGAATCATCGAGTTCAGGAAACACATTCACACTCACAAAACTGGTGTGACGGCGTCCACCGGAATCAAAAGGCGAAATACGCACCAAGCGGTGCACCCCATTTTCAGCTTTTAAAAAGCCGTAAGCAAAATTGCCTTTAATCGAGGCAGTAGCGCTTTTCAACCCCGCTTCATTACCCGGTTGATAATCGTTAACCTCAAAGGTAAACCCTTTTTGTTCAGCAAACCGCATATACATCCGGTAAAGCATATCCGCCCAGTCTTGCGATTCAGTGCCGCCTGCTCCTGGGTGAAACTCAATCACAGCGTTTAAGGCATCATGTGGTTGTGATAAAAACAATCTGGTTTCTAAATCATCCAGCGCTTTTTCAGTTTCTTTAATAAGCGTTTCAACGTCTTGGTCATCTTCACCAAGTTCGATCAGTTCAATCGCTAAATCAAGGTTTTCTACCTTATCAACCACCGCTTCATACATGCTTAAACGTTCTTTTTTAAGCTTGATGTCTTTGATGACCACGTTGGCTGATTGATAATCATCCCAAAACTTAGGTTCATATGTTTTGGTTTCTAAGGCTTGAATATCTTGTTTTAAAGTCTGAACATCAATCAAAGCTTCAATCTCTTCTAGCCTTGATTGAAAGGTTTGTTTGTGTTGTTTAATCTCATATAATTCCATACAATCACCTTTATGTGTGGGAATCGGGGACCATTTAGGCCCCCGGATGTTTATCTGCCGTGGCAGTGTTTATATTTTTTACCGCTACCACATGGACAGGGTTCATTACGGCCGACTTTTTCTTTTCGAATCGGTTTTTTCTTTTCATTTTGTTCCTTACCACTGCTTGTTTTAGTTGGTTTAGCCACTTGAACCCGTTTAAGGTTTTCACGGATTTGCGCTTTTAAGATATAACGGGTGATACTCTCCTCAATCGAAGCAATCATCTCTTCAAACATTTGGAACCCAATTTCTTGGTACTCTCTTAATGGGTTTTGTTGACCATAAGAGCGCAAACCAATGCTTTGACGCAGCTCACTCATTTGGTCGATGTGTTTAACCCAAAAGGTATCAACCACTCTTAAAGCGACCACTTTTAAAAACTCATTAAACGGCTTATCACCGGTTTTGGCTAGTTTATCATCAAAATTATTTTCCATCGCTTTGGTTAAGTTTTTCGTGGTCACTTCTGGATCACCGACGATCAAATCTTGCGCCAACTCACCTTTTGGAAATAAATCACCATCTAATGCTTTATATAGGGCGTTCACATCCACGTTTGGTTCTTTCTTTTCATAATTGGTATGGACATTGACCATCCGACTGATATGTCTTAAGGTTAAGGGTTTAATCATATCGGTGATGCTTTCATTCATTAACACATCACGGCGTTGTTGGTAAATGACTTCCCGCTGTTTTCTTAATACTTCATCGTATTGTAAAACCGTTTTACGGCGGTCATAGTTTGCCCCTTCAATTTGCTTTTGAGCTTTCTCGACAAACCGAGAAAAGAATTTGAAATCGAGCGGTTCACTCTTGCCTTCTTTTGACCGAGAAATACGCTCTAAAGATCGTTTAAAACGATCACCACCAAAACGACGTATTAAATCATCATCGGCCGATAAGAAAAACTTAGAATACCCAGGGTCACCTTGACGACCTGAACGACCACGTAACTGATTATCGATCCGTCTAGATTCATGTCGTTCTGTCCCTAGTACTGCTAAACCACCTAATTCAACCACACCAGGGCCTAACTTAATGTCAGTCCCGCGTCCTGCCATATTCGTTGCGATGGTGACTGAATATTTATGACCAGCTTTTTCAATGATTTCAGCTTCTCGTTCATGTTGTTTGGCGTTTAAGACATCGTGTTTAACCCCACGACGTTTAAGTAATTTTGATAACGCTTCAGAGCTTTCAATCGCCACTGTCCCAATCAACATCGGTTGACCTTTTTTATGCCGCGTTTTAATCTCATCGGCCAAGGCATGATACTTCGATTCCATATCTGGATAAATCACGTCATTCGCGTCTTCTCTAATGACTGGTTCATTGGTTGGGATTTGAATGACAAGCATGTTGTAAATATTTCTAAATTCTTCTTCTTCGGTTTTGGCAGTCCCTGTCATCCCCGCAAGCTTATCATACATTCTAAAAAAGTTTTGAAACGTGATGGTTGCCATCGTCGTCGTTTCTTTTTTAATCTCCACGCCTTCTTTAGCTTCCAACGCTTGATGCAATCCTTCAGAAAACTGTCGACCATGCATCAAACGACCTGTAAACGCATCAACAATAATCACGGCGTTATCTTGTACGACATAATCAACATCTTTTTCCATCGTATAAACCGCTTTAATCGCGTTGTTGATATGATGGAGTAACGTCACATGATCAAGGTCATACAAGTTATCAATGCCAAAATAACGCTCCCCTTTTTTAATCCCTGATTCACCTAAGGTCACGCTTTTACTTTTAATATCAATTTCATAATCATCTTCATTTAACGTTTTGGCAAACGCATTGGCTTGAGCATAAAGATTTTGGGTTTGTTTCGCACCACCAGAAATAATCAACGGCGTTCTAGCTTCATCGATTAAAATCGAGTCGACCTCATCGATGATCGCATAATTTAACGGACGCTGCACCATATCTTCTTTGTAAATCACCATGTGATCACGCAAGTAATCAAACCCTAATTCGTTGTTGGTTGAATAAAGAATATCACAGGCATAGGCTTCCTTTTTTTCTTCTTTGGTCATGTCGCGTTTATTTAAACCGACTGTTAAACCTAAAAACCGGAAAATATCTCCAATTTCACCTTCAACCTCACGCGCGGCTAAGTATTCATTAACCGTAACGATGTGAACACCATCACCACTGAGTGCGTTTAAATAAGCAGGCATGACAGCGGTCAAGGTTTTCCCTTCACCGGTTTTCATCTCGGCGATGTTGCCTTGATGAATCACTTGTGCACCCATGACTTGCACTTTAAAAGGATTCATGCCTGTCACTCTGGTCGATGCTTCTCGAACTAACGCGTAAGCTTCAACTTCTAAATCATCTAAGGTTTCACCGTTGTTTAGACGTTTTTTAAATGTTTCAGTTTTTTCTTTAAATGTTTCATCTTTTAGCGTTTGATACTCCGCTTCAAGTGCGAGCACCTGATCGGCAAAATGTGCCAATGATTTTTGTGCTCTTCTGCTGGGGTCAAATATTTTTTTCAGCATGTCTTTTCACCTCAATTTTTCATATATATAATAACACATTTCAGACACTTTCAAAAAGCCTAAACAAGGAAAGTTCAGAAAAGCGTTTATTCATAAAAAAACAGACCTAAACTTTTAGGCCTGTTATCCTAAAGATAAGAGTAAAATAAACCCAATCAACAAGCTCACCGTATTGGCTGTGATGGCGTATAAAACGGCGCGTAAACGGCTCTTTTCTTTTAAGAACAAAGCATACAGGATCATCTCTGTTAAAAAAACAACCAGTTCTGCTAAAACAAATAACAAAAGCGCCCCTAACATACCACCCCAAAAATAATAACCAACAATCGTCAATAGCGTGATGCCTGTTTGTGTGAACAAATTAACAGCCCCCACAAACATATAACTGCTTAATTTGCGGTAGAAAAACACAAACAAAACCGCCAGTTCTGCTAGAAGTGTCAGCGCCAATCTTACGAAAAACGCCTGCATGATATCCGCCGTTGGCACCGTTTCACTTAACAATCCAACACCTTGTTGTGAGCTGGTCATATCAACACCGGTTAAATCATAATGAAAAGTCGCGGTAAACTGACGACGATTCATCGCCTCAGAGACAATCAGTTCGCCGTCTTCTGTGATGATGGCGACTTTAAAATCAGAAGGCGCTCTAAAATAGCCGAGATAAAAATGATGCGCCGCTTCTTGTCTAATGGTGGTTGGCATGCTTTTATAAATGGTCATAGACGCATAACCATCAACATCTTGATACCCATTTAACACAGGAAAAACGGTATCAAAATAATCATCTTCTAAATAATGGTCATAGCGAATGCGTTCAAAAACATAAGACGTTTCTTCTTCTGATACCTCATCGATTGACCCTGAAGGAAACGGCACCAAAATGTCTATCTCATAAGGCACACTCGCACCTTCAATGAATAAATCAGCGGTTGGTTTAGGACCCATATCAGCTTGAAGTGGGACCAGAAAAAAAAGCCATGCAACTGCCAACATCAACACACCCAATGTTATCTTTTTCAACACCATCACCTCTTAAGACTATTATAGCACCCTTCTTATCAACAAAGAAGTGCATCTTACATAAAAAAAGCGCACAATACGTGCGCTTTAAAGATATTAATCAGCTTCAATGACTGCGTAGTCACCGTCGTTTCTCAAATACAAGACATTAACCTTTTGTGTGTCGGCATCTCGGTAGATATAAAAATCATGGCCGAGCATCTCCATCGCTGTGATTGCTTCTTCTGAGCTCATTGGTTCAAGTTCAATGGTTTTCTTCTTAACAGGTGGGCCAACCAGTTCGCGTTCTAAGGCTTCGATGTCGATGTCTTCGTTGAATAAATCAGCAACCCCTTCACGTTTTCTAAGTGAACGGTTAACTTTTGTTTTATTTTTCCTAATTTGGCTTTCTAGTTTATCAATGGCTAGATCAATCGCTGCATACATATCTTCCTCAGCAACTTCTGCTCTCATCGTAAAATACTTGGTGGGAATGGTCACTTCCACTTTATGATGATCGTTGTAGGTTTTGCAGACAACCACCGCATCTAACTCTTCTTTAAAGTAACGTTCGAGTTTGCTGAGTTTCTCATCCGCATAGTTCTCAATGGCATCGGTAACTTTGAATCCGTTTTTGCCGCGTACTTCCAAGATCATAATCATCATCTCCTTTGTGAATTATACTCTCATTATATCATATAAATGATATTTGAAAGGGAAAATACAAAAGAGTTTTAAGCAATTAATCTTTCAAGCTCATCTAAAGTTAAATGCTGCGGTGAATACAAATAAAGCGGTTGACACAACCCTTTAATCAACGATAAGACATCATCATTTAACACCGCTTTTTCCCACACCAACATGGTTTTTTGGGTGGCCAACATATGGTGAAGGATCAGGGTGAAATGGGCCGGATGTGCGCGTTCATCAAAACTATGCACATAAGCTTCACTACCCTCTAAAGGCAACACCGCTATATTTAATGGACTTTCTAATTTGATGATACAAACCGAACAGATACGTTCTTGTTTAAAAAGCGTTTCAAAACGCTGGGTTGGTTTAAATGGCCTTTGACATATCGCACACAATCGCATAAAAAAACACACCCTTTCACCTATATGGTTCTAAAAGGGTGTGTTTTTTACTCATTAATATTCCTTAGGCGTGATGCGTTCTTCTAAAAAAGCACGCATGTTAAACGCTAAAGCTTCAAGTTCGTTTTCACCAGGATAAATCGTAATATCACCTAAGTGATCAATCATTTCAATCAGTGGCATCATGATATCTTGGTTATATGCCAGGCCACCCGTTAAGATAATGGCGTCGAGTTGTCCTTTGGTTAAGGCATAAAGCGAGCCGATTTCCTTTGCGATTTGATGAACCATGGCGTTGACAACTTTTTTCGCTTCAACGCGGCCATCTGCCAACATATCAGATACTTCTTCTGCGTCTTTGGTATTTAGATAGGAAAACATGCCACCGTATTTGCGAATGATTTTAAACACTTCTTCTTTGGTGTGACCCCCGTAACACATTTCAATCACACTATTGACAGGCAAAGTCCCAGGTCTCTCAGGACTCATCGGACCATCACCATCAAGGGCGTTGTTGACATCAACCACGCGACCTTGTTTATGGTACCCAATAGAAATCCCGCCGCCTAAGTGTGCCACAATCAAGTGTAATTTTTCATATGGAATGCCCACTTCATCGGCGTAGGTTCTTGAGACTGCCTTTTGATTAAGTGCGTGAAACAATGACCGTCTTGTATAACCGTTTAGTCCTGTGAACTTTGCGGTTTCATCCATTTCATCAACAACCACAGGATCAGCGATATACGCATCTTTCCCAACTGATTTGGCTAACGCGTGGGCAATTAAGCCACCTAAATTCGAGGCGTGTTCACCGTGTTCATTGGCCGTTAATTCTTTAATCATCGTGTCGTTAACCCGGTAAAGACCGCCTTGCAGTGGTCTTAATAAGCCACCTCTAGCGATAAAACCTTGAATGGTATCTAACTCAAGGTCATACTCTTTTAAAAACTGTTCAATCAACGTTTGACGGTATGGCAATTGTTCAGCCAACGTTTCAAATTTAAGCATTTTCGCATCGTCGTGTTTGATGGTTGCCTTGGCAATGCGTTTCGTTTTAGCTTTTGAGTTTGCCACATGAAACACCGCAACCTTAGTACTGGTAGAACCTGGATTAATCGTGAGAATTCTCAAAAGAATTCACCTCTTTTTTTATTGACCGGCGGCTTTCATGCCGGCTTCTAACGCTTGTTTGTTTAAATCAATTAACTTGGCCTTATCGCCTGTAAAGATTTTTTCAAACACACTAAAAATTGTATCTTTGTCAAACACATTTGTGATGGCAATATAAGCCCCTAAAATGACCATATTTGCGACTTTAAGGTTCCCAAGATCAAGCGCGATCTTAGCCGCATCGATTTCATACACATTAACATCATCCCGGTAGCTCACATCTTTAATCAGTGCGCTATTCACGATTAAGTTACCGCCTGGTTTGACTTTATCAGCGAATTTTTTATAAGACGGTTCGTTTAAAGCAATCAACGTGTTGGGTTCGGTGACGACCGGGGCGTGAATCGGTTGTTTTGAAATCGTCACTGAACAGTTTGCTGTTCCACCGCGTGTTTCAGGTCCATAGGATGGAATCCAAACGGTGTTCAAATCTTTTTCATTGGCTGCATACGATAACATTTGACCCATTAACATGACGCCTTGGCCACCAAAACCAGCCACAATTAAGCGTTCGTTATTCATTGTTTTCCTCCTTTGTGGCATCTTTGTAGATGCCAAGTGGGAAGTATGGAATCATGTTGTCGACCATCCACTCAAGTGAATCTTGAGGTTGAATGCCCCAGTTAACAGGGCAGGTTGAGACAAACTCGATCATTGAAAAGCCCTGTTTTTTGGTTTGTACATCAAACGCTTTTTCTAAGGCTTTTTTTGCTTTACGAATGTGTTTAGGATCGTGCACACTGACGCGTTCTAAATAAGTCGCACCAGGAACAGTTGCTAACAATTCGCTCATTCTTAATGGCTCACCAGTGCCTTCTTTTTTACGGCCGGTTGGTGAGGTGCTTGTTTTTTGATTAATCAGTGTCGTTGGGGCCATTTGACCACCGGTCATGCCATAAATGGCGTTATTAACAAAAATGACGGTCATGTTTTCACCACGGTGGGCCGCATGTACAATCTCAGCCATCCCAATGGACGCTAAATCGCCATCCCCTTGATAGGTAAAGACGGTGTGTTCTGGTCGCACACGCTTAATGCCTGTGGCAACCGCTGGTGCGCGCCCATGAGCCGCTTGCTGCATGTCGCAGTTAAAAAATTCATAACTCATGACACTACAACCGACACTCGCCACGCCGATGGCTTCATCAAGCAGACCTTTTTCTTCTAAAACTTCACCGACGAGTTTATGAATGATGCCGTGGGTACAACCAGGACAATAACTTAAATCACGGTCCACTAATCCACCAGTTGGTTTGTAAATGGTTTTTGTTTTCATTGTCCTTTCCCCCCTTTAAGTACGGCTTTTGCTTTTTCAACAATGTCTTCAGTTTCAGGCACAACCCCACCAGCACGTCCATAAAAATCAAGGGTGTATCTACCTTGATTGACAATTTGGACATCTTGAAGCATTTGTCCAAGGGACATCTCTAGTGTGAGTAAGGTGTGAACACTATCAGGTAAATGTTTAAAGGCTTTTTCTGGGAATGGTGAGATGGTGATTGGTCTAATCATACCAACCTCAATCCCAGCATCTTTTAATACTTGAATGGCACTTCTAGCAATTCTTGCCATTGAGCCATAAGCCACAAAGACCAAACTAGGGTTATGATCCATATTGATCATTTCATAGCGTTGTTCAGTTTCTAACATTTCATCGTATTTTGCTTTTAACTTTAAGTTATGTTTTTCAAGATCATATGGGTCTAAATACAGGCTGACAATTTTATTTCTATGCCCGCGTTTTTTCGCATGACCCGTGGCAGCCCAGTCTTTTTCTTTGGTAGGTTTTTCATCAATCTTTTGATCTAAATCAACGGGTTCCATCATTTGACCAATCAACCCATCAACCGCAATCATCACCGGGTTACGGTAATAATCAGCCAATGAAAAAGATGCTTTCACGATGTTAACGGTCTCTTGCAATGTTTCTGGGGCAAAGGTCAAAAGCTTATAATCCCCATTTCCGCCACCGCGGGTAATTTGATTATAATCGCCTTGCGATGGTTGAATGCCACCAAGACCTGGTCCACCGCGCATCACGTTAATAATAACCGCGGGTAGTTCACTACCGGCTAAGTAACTGATGCCTTCTTGTTTTAATGCAATCCCAGGCGATGATGAAGACGTTAAAACGCGCGCCCCACTACCGGCAGCGCCGTATACCATATTGATCGCAGCGACTTCACTTTCAGCTTGAACAAAAATACGGTCATGTTGCGCCATATGATAAGATAAATATTCTGGTATTTCATTTTGTGGGGTAATTGGATAGCCAAAAAAAGCATCACAACCACCTTTGATGGCAGCCAAAGCCATGGCTTCGTTGCCTTTCATTAATACTTTTCCCACATTAACCCTCCTTGACGAAACGCTCAACGGTAATCACGGAATCCGGACAAATCATCGCACAAAATGTACAAGCGATACATTTATCTGGGTCAGTCACCATGACTGGCGTGTAGCCTTTCTTGTTTGTTTTTGTGGTATCGAGTTTTAAAATGTTGACGGGACATTGGTAAACACAAAGATTACAGCCTTTACACTTATCCTCGGCAATCAATATTCTTCCTTTAGCCATAAAAGCCTCCTATAACTACAACCAATGTTTGCCTAAATGTCGTATCAATCGACGGTTTTCACCGGCAAACTTAAGGTTGGTTTTAACCTCTTCTTCAATGAAGGTAAACACAATTGGTAACCCTGTTTTCTTACTGACAGCATTTAACACGGTGTCACCTTTTTTGATATGTTCTTCAGTCGTTTCATGCATGAGATTGCTGTTGTTAATTAAACCCGTCACTTTTAACCCCGAAGCGCCTTCTAAGGTATTGATGAGGTTTAAGATTTGTGCTTCATTCGCCGTTTCCATCCGGTAAATGTTCACAACAAGCCAAAATTCAATCTCACGTTCATCGATGATGTCGGTATATTGTCGCATCAACTTTGCACCCGCTTGGGTGCCCGCCAAATCATACACCGCACGGCTAGCCTTATCATGAAAAGGGCGACTCCCTTTCGCAGATATGAAAGGGAGGTCGCTGCCTGTTGCTTTTTCAATCGTAGATTCTACAAGGCTCACACCGTTTGCTTCAAGCAACGCGTGCACACTGCGTGAACGAAAATAAGGATTAACAACGTCTAAATCTACCAAGTAATCAAGTTGTTCATCAATGGCTAGATTAACCGCAACCTCACTTTTACCACTGCCGTAATGCCCTGTGAGAATCCATAGTCTATTCATTTATCTTTTAACGTAGTTGGCGCGCATATTATTGATGGTTTCAATGCGACGTTTCGCAAAGGCTTTAGCCGCTTGTTGCGTATGGATGTCATCTTCTTTAGCGATTTTATAAATGTCAAGAATACGGTCATACACTTTTTCAATGTCGCGGTAAGCCGCTTCTTCTTGATAGCCTTTAATTTCATGATACACGTTGATTAAACCACCAGCGTTGATCACAAAGTCCGGTGCATATACAATGCCTTTGTCTTTCAACATCTCACCGTGTTTGTCTTCATCTTCTAATTGGTTATTAGCCGTTCCCGCCACGATTTTACATTTCAAACGTTTAATCGTCTTATCGTTTAGAGTCGCGCCTAATGCACATGGTGCATATACATCAACGTCTAAATCATAAATATCATCTGGTTCAACAAACTCAACGTTTGGATATTTTTGATTGATTTTTTCAATATGTTTTTCATTGATTTCAGTGAAATATACTTTTTTAGCGCCGGCTTCTAACAGATAGCCAATCAAGAAATCACCGGTTTGACCTGCGCCTTGAACCATAAAGGTGCGCTCAGACATATCCTCAGAACCAAACACTTCAACCAATGAAGCTCTAATACCATGGAAAGCACCCTTCGCGGTTGCTGGCGATGGGTTCCCACTTTTACCTGGCAAGCCAACCACATGATCGGTTTCCATGTTCACAAAGTCCATATCTTTTGTTGCGGTGTTCACATCTTCAGCGGTGATATAACGACCGTTTAATGTTTGCACATAACGACCAAGTGCGCGAAAATACGCTTCACTTTTAACTTGATCGGCCTCACCAATTAATACCGTTTTTCCACCACCGAGATTAAGCCCTGCCGCTGCGGCCTTATAGGTCATCCCACGTGCTAAGCGTAACACATCTAATGTTGCATCATCTTCATTATCATAATTCCAGAGTCTTGTGCCCCCAAGTGCTGGACCAAGGGTTGTATTATGAATACATGTGATGCCTCTTAATCCTGTTGTTTTGTCATAAAAGTACACCAATTGTTCATAGCCATGCTTTTCCATGTACTCAAATTTTTTCATAAAAAAAGCCTCCTTAGATTGATTAGTTCTCAAATTTTAACGCCTTCATCATGAAAGCGTTTTTACACAGTACGAATTATATCATGTTTAATCTTGGGTTTCAATGTTATTTGCTAAAAAAGTTGTATGATAGGTATTTTTCTAATCAAGAAAACCTAGCCCTCGTAGAGGGCTACCTCAATCATGGTGGTTAAACTTAAGGGTATCCCATAAAAAAAACCAGATCAACACGACCTGGCTTTTTAGCTTATTTTGCGACCACATTTACCAGTTTACCAGGCACCACAATCACTTTCATGATTTGTTTGCCTTCGGTGAACTGTTTTACTTTTTCATTGTCCTTTGCCATGGTTTCTAAGGTGGCTTTATCGGTGTCAGCTGCAACCTCGACTTTATCCCTTAGTTTACCATTCACACTAAAGACAATGGTCATGGTGTCTTCTTTCATCAACGCTTTTTTTGGTTTTGGATAGCTACTTTCAACAAGTGGCTTACCAAGCTTTAACATATCGTTTAATTCTTCTGCCATATGCGGCGCAAAAGGGTTTAATAATTTCAAAAAGATTCTAAAGGTGTGTTTGTTGATGGTCGTTTCTTTATTCATCGTATTGACAAAGCTCATCAACTTAGAAATCGCGGTGTTAAACTTCGTGGCTTCAATGTCTGCATCCACGCCTTCAATCGTTTTTTGTAAATCGGTTAACAGCGCTTTAGAGTCTGCTTGTTCACCAATTTTATCTTTTAAACGCCACACTTTATCTAAAAAGCGTCTGGCCCCTTTAACCCCAGATTCACTCCACGGTGTGGCTTGTTCATAATCGCCGATAAATAAAATGTAAAGGCGTAAAGTGTCTGCCCCATCATTTTCAATGGTGTCTTGTGGGTTGACGACGTTGCCTTTTGACTTACTCATCTTATCGCCATCAGGCCCTAAAATCAAGCCTTGCGCAGAACGTTTTTTATAGGGTTCTTTGGTTGGCACTACCCCAATATCATACAAGAACTGATGCCAAAAACGAGAGTAAATCACGTGCCTTGTGACATGTTCCATCCCGCCATTATACCAATCAACGGGTAAATAATACGCTAGTTTTTGATAATCGGCTAAGGTTGTCTCATTATGGGGGTCAATGTAACGTAAGAAATACCAACTAGACCCAGCCCATTGCGGCATGGTGTCGGTTTCTCTTTTAGCTTTTTGACCACATTTCGGACAGGTGGTGTTGACCCATGAGGTAACCCCTGCCAAAGGTGAATCTCCTTCTTGATTGGGTTCAAAATGTTCTAAATCAGGTAAGGTGACTGGCAAGTCTGCTTCCGCAACAGGCACCATCCCACAACTTGAACAATGCACGATGGGAATCGGTTCACCCCAATAACGTTGACGGTTAAACGCCCAGTCTTTCATTTTAAAGTTAACCGCTTTTTGACCGATGCCTTTTTCAACCACATAGGCGATCATCGTATCAATCGCAGTATCCACATCCATGCCATCAATCAGTGGGCTATTGATAAGCACGCCTGATTCTGTATCGGTGTAGGCTTCTTTGGTGATGTCCCCACCTTTAATGACTTCGCGAATGGTTAGATCATACTTTTTCGCAAAATCATAATCACGACTATCATGGGCCGGTACTGCCATGATGGCACCTGTGCCATATTCCATCATCACGTAATCAGCCACAAAAATCGGAATATCTTCGTGATTAACTGGGTTTTTAGCTGTTAGGCCTTCAATCAATACGCCTGATTTATCTTTGGTTAATTCAGTTCTTTCTAACTCGGTTTTCGTGGTCGCCTCAGCTTGATAAGCGTTGATGGCTTCCATATTTTTAATTTGATTAGCAGCCTTTGATAATAAAGGGTGTTCGGGTGCGATGACCATAAAGGTTGCCCCATATAACGTATCAGGCCTTGTGGTAAAGACCTTTAAAGATTCATCTGTGTTGTTAACTTGAAATTGAATCTCGGCACCAACACTTTTGCCAATCCAATTTTCTTGTTCGGTTTTGATGCGTGGCAAAGTTTCTAAATCATCAAGACCTTCTAATAATCTTTCTGCGTATTTGGTGATTTTCAAAAACCAAACATCTTTTTCTTTTTGAATCACACTTTCCCCGCACCGGTCACACTTACCGCCTTGTGATTCTTCATTAGAAAGCACGACTTTACATGATGGACAAAAGTTTACATACGTTTTATCACGGTAAGCAAGCCCGTGTTTAAACATTTGTATAAAAATCCATTGTGTCCAGCGGTAATAAGCTGGATCGGTGGTATCCACAACCCGTGAAAAATCAAAACTAAATCCGGCCGCTTTTAATTGCTCAGTGAAGGTTTTGATGTTGTCATCGGTGACTTTTCTAGGGTGAATGTTTTCTTTCATCGCATAGTTTTCTGTTGGTAGACCAAACGCATCAAACCCGATTGGGAATAACACATTATACCCTTCCATGCGTCTTTTTCTAGCGATGATTTCTAAACTGGTGTAGGCTCTAATATGACCAACATGCATCCCTGAACCCGATGGATAGGGGAACTCAACTAGGGCATAGTATTTTGGCTTTTCACTAAAATCTTTAGCTTGAAACAAATCGCTATCATACCAATGTTTTTGCCATTTTTTCTCAATGGCTTGTGGGTTGTATTTCATCAAAATCACTCCTTTAAAATAAAAAAACGCCCTTATCTCATCATAGATAAGGACGAACTATGAGTCCGCGGTACCACCTTAATTCACACCTGTGCACTTCAGGCCTTAACGCGGCAGACGGCACAAGTTTTGCTTGTGCAACTCACCGAACGAGTTCAAATGTTTGCTTCCTAGTTCACAGCACCACTAGGTCTCTTTAAAGCAAGGGCATTTTACTATTTTCGGGTCATGGTTTTTAATTAATGCTATCATAGCACACTACGTGTGGATATTCAAGCATTAGGAATAGAGTCTTTTTTGAATTTCAAAGGCCAGTTTACTTGTTTGCCTAAAGGCAATAAACAGTAAAATTAAAAAGACAAATAAGTTAAAGACAATCATATTATAAAAGATTAAGACAATAAACGCCAAGGTTGAGGCATAGGTCATCATCACAAACATTTGTTTAAAAGGTACTTTCTTAAAACGTCTTTGAATTAAAAAGCTGTTTAATAACACAAACACCATAAATAGCAATAATCCAGAGAGAAACTCAATCACAAACACACCCATCGCGGCATAGCTTTTATATGTGTTGGTTTCTTGGTCTAAAACGTTAAACAAAGCGATAAAAAACGCCTGTTCTTCTTCTGAATCTTGTGGGTTAAACGAGAGATTATGTGCGTCTTCATGCAACGCTGAGATTGGTTTGGAATGCATCGTTTGACTCAATCCGATTTGATGCAGCGATACATACATCATCTCGCCATGAAAGACAATGGCATTATCTTGATAATCATTAAGATTAAAGTCCTCAGTGCTGTCTAAAACCACATCAAAGGGTACACCGAGTAACGGTTGTTCGAAAAGCGTATAACGACCCGGTTCATCACAAACAAGCACCGCTTCTTCGGTGCGACATCCACTTGAGTCAGGGAAAACGATCGCCTCTTCGATTTGGGCTTTAAACCGGTTAGACACCCCATCGACACTTAAGGTTCTAACCACGGGACCAACGGCCATCAGCGCAGCAAAAAACATCATAAATAGCAACACGAGTATGATGCGGTCTTTACGGTATTTTATCAGTAATTGTGGCGCAATAATCGCCGTTCTTACGCGTTCTAACATATCATCACCTAAAAGATATTATATCACAAATCTTATGCTTTTATTCAAAACATGGTAAAATAATGAACGAGGTGTTATTCATGAGTTCATACATCAACAATAAACGTTATTATACCATGCATCAGTTCTTAAAAGAAACCTTTAACCAAAAGGTATTTAAGGTTAGTTTGAATGCAGGATTTACCTGTCCCAATAAAGACGGCACCAAAGGTTATGGTGGTTGCACATTTTGTTCACCAAGTGGTTCTGGAGATTTTGCGGGTGATTTGAATGATGACTTGCTAAAACAGTTTCACACCATTAAAACAAAAATGCATCAAAAGTGGCCAAAGGCTGCTTACATCCCATACTTTCAAGCCAACTCAAACACCTATGCCCCACTTGAGGATTTAAAACAATTATATGAAACAGCACTCACCCTAGATGAAAACGTGGTAGGCTTGGCGATTGCGACTCGGGCAGATTGTTTAACCACACCAATCATGGATTATTTACAGTCTTTAAGTGAACGAACCTTTGTGCAAATTGAACTGGGCTTACAGTCTATGCATGAAACAACGGCTCAAGCCATTAACCGCGGTCATGATTTAGCCACCTTTGAACAAGCCGTAAAGGCGTTACGCCAACGGGGCATTCATGTCGTGGTTCATCTCATCAACGGTTTGCCCGGTGAAACCAAAGCCATGATGATTAAGACCGCCAAGTATTTAAACACCCTAGACATTCAAGGGGTGAAAATTCACATGCTTCATGTGGTTAAGCACACACAGATGGCTGCGATGTATAACCAGCAACCATTTAAGCTTTTATCACTCGATGACTATGTTGAGATTACCACCACGCAAATCGAACATTTAAACCCCAACATCGTCATTCAACGTGTGACTGGGGATGCCGATCGTGATACCTTGATTGCGCCGCTTTGGACGCTTAAAAAATTCGTGGTGATGAACAACATCGATAAACGATTAAACGCAAAAGATTCCCAGCAAGGGAATCTTTTTTTAGGCAGTTTTTAAACAAGGTGTGATGGCATCAAACAAAAAGACTAAAGCGAGTAAATCAGCTGCGCCACCTGGTGAGACGTGCTTGAAGGCATCATACACGTGAATGATGTCTTTAAACCCTTGGTCTTCTACTTGTTTCATCGCCCTTTTAACAGCATGCAAGGTTTTCACATCTTGTTTCATCAAGGTGGTATCATCTAAACGCGCCATGATTTTAATCAGTGTTTCTTGTGGTGTAAACCGCGCTTCATGATACCAGGAAAAAATGCTTGGAAAGCCGCTTGCCACCTCACCACGAACCCCTTGAATGCCGTGGTTTTGATACGCGTTTATGCCAGTGGTTTTGGTGGTTGTTTTAAAGCCTTGTTCCATAAGCCGTTGTCCGGTTTTTTTGACATCTGCGATGACCGTGTTTAAGCCTTTATCTTGTAAAAGTGCGCGGGCAAGATAGGGTAATACATGACCAAATATGTAGTGCGCGCCTTTATAGGTATTAACGCCATTGCAAGCTTCTAAAAGGGCTTGTTCGGTTTTTTTACCTAACGCTTTTAAAGTCGCTATCTCAACATCATCACGCAACCCTAAATCAATGTAGGTTTTAAATGCCTTTAGTAACACGGGATGAGCGGCTAAAAAATGAGAGATATTCATATCGGTATGAATGCCAGTCGTTTTAGAAGACACCAACCCAAAACAAGGATAGGTGAAAAGCTCTTTTCTTAACGCCAAAATGGCTTGCAGACTTAAATGATTCATGATGTCTGATTGAACAGTTTTTCTAACAAACCCGATCAGCTCACCACTTGGGTGTGTTTGGTTTCTACGGCAATATGTCGCGCTGTTTGCGCATAAAAAACACGGTCTTTCTGGTAAAGACAGATCGCGTCTGGTCAGTTGTTTTTCTTGTGTAGACACATCTAAATCAACAAGGCGACCAAGTGGATGGTGGGTTTCGATAAAGATGCTGGTTTTTTTTACAG
>PWKX01000112.1 GCA_003559585.1 Mollicutes bacterium
CTTCACCCGCTTTATCAAAAAGACATGCAAAAAGAAATCACCACCCTCACAGAACCTTTAAAACAATCCCAGAAAAAACCATTTATTTTAGTTGAAGGGAAATACGACGTTCCCTGGTTTGAAAATGCGCTCATGCATTTAAACAAAAACCATCAGTACCGCGTGTTACCTTGTGGTGGGTTTGGTAATATTCAGTTTGTTAAAACGCAGTTAAGAAAAGCTGGCTATCAAACCTTAACCATCACCGATGGTGATGTTCACTTAGAAGATGCCTATACTTTAAAACGCGATGTGGTTGAACTTTATACGGATTTAAACTTTTTAAACCGCCGTTTTAACGTCAATTTAAAAGAAAAACCCCACAACAAACACGCTTTATTCAATACATTAAACGACAGTGATGACAAAGTTAAAAGTAAGCTTGCCTCTTATGCGACCAACCACATGCGTAAAGATAACCCGCTCATCTACGAAGTTAAAGCGATCCTAAAAGACTATGAAAGCAGATAAGCGTTGAGCGGTTTTTCTTTTGTTTTTGCCTAAAATATCGTATAATACATGGTAATGAAGGAGGTTATCACATATGAACTTTTATATTAAACCGTATCACTTTGCTAAAAAGAAAAGTTTCACCATACGTGATGACAGCAAAAACAGGTTGTTTAAAGTTAAGGGAAGATTCAGTTTTGGCTTACGAACATTGAAAATGACAGACATGAATAATCAATTATTGTATGATGCTAAAAGACGTTTCAAATGGTCGTTTTACAAGTACTATACCATTGAAAATGAAGCTGGCGATATCATCGCTGAAATCAAGCGTTCATACGGCTTGTTTAAACCAACGTTCACCTTATTTATTGAAGACAAAGCCTTACAAATAAAGGGTTCGCTTTACCAACATAATTTCTCATTGGCTGACGATTTCAATACCTTAGCCTCGATGAGTAAAAAAGTATTCCCTGATGGTGACTTATTTGAAATTGAAGTTTTAACCGAGAAAAAACCACTATTACATTTATTTATGATGATCACGGTCGACCAATTTCTACATGAAAGAAAAAAACATGGCCAATAACCCATCATGTCAGATTTGCGGGAATCAAACGTTCCCGCTTTTTGATGACAAATTATCACTAACATTCCATCAATGTCAGCACTGTGGGTATACTTTCAAAGACAACCAACATCATCTTGATCACCAAGCAGAAAAATCACAATACGATGCTCATGAAAACACAAGTGATAATCAAGGCTATGTGCGTATGTTTGAACGGTTTTTAACCCACGCAGTCTTGCCCTATAAACAAACAGGTCGCGCCTTAGAGTTTGGCAGCGGTCCGGGGCCGGTGCTTTATGAGATGCTTAAAACACGTGGTTTTAAAACAACCCATTATGATCCCTATTACCATCCAAATCAAAGCTATCTCAATAACACCTATGATTTAATCACCACCACTGAGGTGTTTGAACACTTATCTAACCCAGAAATGGTCTTTAAAACGCTGGTATCATTATTGAAACAAGATGGTATTTTAGCCATCATGACCAGCTTTAGACCAAATGATAACGATGAGTTTTTATCGTGGTGGTACAGGCGTGATGCCACCCATATCGGTTTTTTTACGTTAAAAAGTTTTGAACACTTAGCCAAAAAACATGGCGTGCCCATCGTACAAACCAACCACAAAAATACCATAACGTTTAAAAAGGAATGAAAACAATGAATATATATGTGGCCTATGATAATCATAAAACGTATTTAAAAGAACACCTGCCCGCAGGGTTTAATGTTGTTGATCAAAAAGAAGATGCATCTTGGTATGTTGATGGCGTCTTAAAAGAAGCCGATGTTCACGAGGGGTTATCAGGCGTCATCATCCCGTTTACAGGACACAACGGCATCGACATCGATGTGATGAAAAAACATGATTTAACGCTTTTTAACACCACGGTCCACTCGGTTTATGTCGCTGAGATGGCGCATCGTTTGATCTTAGCGTCTTTAGGTGGTCTCATTCAATATCATAACAACCTCACCCATCAAGACTGGTCAGGGCGCACACTCGGTAGTGAAGCGCGTATTCCTTGGGATTCACTTATCAATAAATCAGTCGGAATATACGGCTATGGTCGCATTGGGCAACACCTTGAAACTTTTTTAAGACCCTACACCAACAAGCTTTTCACCATTGACCGTGGCAAAGACTACGGTGATATGAACCTTGTCAAAGATTTAGATGCGTTAGTCGAAACATCAGACGTTGTTGTCATTTGTGCACCATTAAACGCGCATACCTTAGATGCTTTTAACGGTGAGGTGTTATCGAAGATGAACGATAAAACACTCATCAACGTAGGGCGTGGTAAAATCATCAATGAAAAAGCATTATATCAAGCGTTAACCACCGGCACCTTAAAACGGTTTGCCTCAGATGTTTGGTATGTCTATCCAGATCAAGACACACCAAAAACCTACCCATCAAACTACCCGCTGCATACCTTAGACAACGTCATCATGACCCCGCACTGTGGTGGTCATACCGAAGAAGCCGAACTGGCGATGCAACAAAGTGTATTGAACCAGTTAAAAGCGATTAAACAAGGTGATTTATCTGGTGCGTTGGATATACAAAAGTTAAAATAACTCATCAAAAAAGGTGATAAAATGCCATCATTTTACGATGAACGCAATACGTTGTTTGCCCGAGTCAAACTAGATAAAAACAGCGATTTATACAAGCAATATTATCAAGATAAACAAACCCAAAAAAAGGCGGACGATGCTGTCCGTGGTTTTTCGATGCAAATGATGTATGATGCGATTAAAAAAGATCAAAACTTTAAAGATAAGTTCATTCCGATGATGGCTTTGAATGATACATTAATCAGTCAGTATCACGACATTGAAAAACAAACCCCCATCAACCAACAACAAACCCCCGTGTCCAAAGACTTTAAAACAACCCTCAAAGCATTTTTAAACCAACAAGGGGTTAAAGATAGTGGTGTGGTAGCGCTCAAACCACATCATCATTACACACACTTTGGCAAACACACCCCACATGAACCATCCTCAGCACATGGCAAGCCCATCAAACAAACCTATCAAACCGCGATTATCTTCATGATGCCAATGGATATGGATTTTATTAGAAGAGGGCCGGATGCTGAGGAGATGATTGAAACCTTAAGCGTGTATGAAAAAATCGCGCATGCTGGTATGAAACTTTCGGTTTATTTAAGACAATTAGGGTATGATGCCCGTTTTGAAAGCGTTCAATATGGCACAGTACCACTGGTGCCCTTGGCATATGAGGCTGGCTTGGGTGAGATTGGCATGAGCAATCATTTGGTTCATAAAACATACGGTGATGCCATTCGCTTAGGGGCTGTGCTAACCAACCTGCCCTTAGCCCCTGATAGCCCTACCTATTTTGGGTTAGAAGCGTTTTGTAAACGCTGCGCGCTATGCATGATGAACTGTCCTAATCAATCGATTACCCACAAAAAACGTGATGTGAATGGCATCGGTTTTTATCAATTTGATGATGTGAGTTGTTTTAAAATATGGAAAACCGCAGGGACTGATTGTGGTATTTGTATATACAGTTGCCCGTTTTCTTATCAAATTGATGTCTCAACCATAGACTGGATGAAAAACGACCCTCACCGCATTGATAAAGTCATCAAAACACACCTTAAGACCTATACGCGTCGCCCTAGAAGGAAAACCCCAAACCCACTTGTCAAAGGATGATTTAGATGAAAGAAGATATCTTAGATATTCATGGCATGGTTGAACATGAAGCCATTAAAGTCATTGAAAAACACATCGCACAATTACCGAAGACGTGTGAACGGTTAATCATCGTTCACGGATACCGCGATGGGCAAACATTAAAAGATATGGTCGCAAGTCCTTATAAAATACGATCAAAACGCGTCAAAAGAAGACGGTATAGCCAAAATCCTGGTGAAACCATATTGGAGTTGTACACATGATAAAACGAAAAACAATGGTTTTGATTGGTTGTGGTTTTTTCTTATCCGCAACGTTATCGTTAACGGCTTTCTTTTTTGAAGATTACCGATTATTTTTATTTATCCCTTCTGTGATTATCCTTGTGGTTAGTTTGGTTGCCACGCAACTTGCTTATGGGTATTATTTGTATAAAAAAAACACACAAGCTTACAAAGACGGGAAAGTACCATGTCCTTACTGCGCGCATCCGGTTGAACAACACGATCAGATATGTTCAAACTGCCACAAAGATTTATAAGTCGCTTAGCGACTTTTTTTATTTACGGTGGTCACCCATTCAATAATTTGTTATAATGTAAAAGAAAGCGCTTTTATCATGGATACTTGGAGGTCAGTATGTATAAAATAACCGCAAAAAAAACCTTAAATCAAGACATTGATTTTATGACAATCCATGCCCCACTGGTGGCGAAAAATGCCAAACCAGGTCATTTCATCATCTTAAGGGTTGATGAAGAGGGTGAACGCATCCCCTTAACCATCGCAGA
>PWKX01000148.1 GCA_003559585.1 Mollicutes bacterium
ACGGCTCATCGAAATCTCATGGCACCCCTACGGAAGCCAGAAAGGCTGTCGGGAAGACGACGATTTTGACTATGAAACCGGTCATCTTCGTCTGGATGAAGTTTGCTGCGACGATACCGACGCTTATCTCGATGGCCATATGGTGCAGAATTATCGCTACTATTTGTGGGCGTCAGAAGACTTCGAAGAGGGATTTGGGACTGCATTCGATTGGAGTTTCGGCGGGGCGATTAGCCATCAACCTATAAAATTCAACGGTTATCGACGCGGCGACGATGGTCAAATCCTCGTCGAAGGCGAATTCCTCTGGGGTGGAAATCAACTCGCGAGGCACGATCTGAAGCAAGATAGTTTTCAAGGCGTCTTTGAAAGTGGACAGCTCAAAATCATCTATCGAAAGACCGACCAACTTCGTGGGTTTTCGAGACATTATCGCGAACAGATTCCCTTCCGTGGCGATCTTTGAGGCTATCGTCAGGCTTATCTAATAAAATGATGCGCAATTTAGATAATCGACGACGGGCCCGGGGTTGCTTTAATAATAACCGACCCGCTCAATCAAATACGTAGACTTACTTTTGCGCCTTTTTGCGGACCATCTCCTCATTTTCAGCAGTCTGTACTTTCGTTATTTTGTTGAACATCTCAGCCATCGAATCAAATGCTTTCACGGTCCCAAACATCTTCGTGCCGACTTCTTCAATCATGCCCCGATAAATCTGTTGATCGCCCTCATCATCGAGGCGAATCGCAAGAAAATGATGAGATCCTGAGCATATTGGTAATAGACGCTCCTGCTCTATCATTATCTGGCCGAATTCGGAGTCGATGGTGGCGCGTCCCATCAAGAGGTTCTCTCCGGCATTTTGATCGCCAAAGCCAAGCCAGGTCGGCCTGTCGTTTCTTGCCATATAGGCACATGTCTTTCGCACTTCTCGGTACCACTCGGGAAATCGCGTTTGATTTAGCACCTCGTAATATTCCAGCAACGAATCATCTTCGCAGACAAAATCCAGCTCGGGAAACCCCTCAACAAGATTGGAGATCGCCTCTTTTTGATCTTTTGGAATGGTGCTCTTTAGTCCTGCAGCGGTCGCCTGCGCATCCTTAACTTTCTGATGTTCAGCCACATCGAAGTCAATCTCCGGTGGCTCATCGTTGAGTGCGGCCAAGATACCATCGATATTATGAGCCGGCCGCAACTCACTGACGGATCCAAAGAGTTCAGCAAGTGATTCGAATGCGATGAGCCTTTCCGGATCGAAATCCCAGGTGAAGACCTCTTCTTTGCGAAAGAGATAGATGTGACGATCCTCCACCATTTTGATGCCCAGCATCCACCCCGCATCTTTGCCACCATATGCGATCGGAAAGACGCCGTGGCGATCAATCAGAGCCCGTCGTAGGTCTGCTGATTTTGCGCCGATCGCCGTAAGCGAAAATGGTTGGTCATCAAGGCACTTTCGGGCTTGCTCATCCTTTGCATGGTCAAAGAAAAGACATGCGGGCTTGCCCGAAAGCTGAGGCGATCCGATCGCTCTCCTATATGCGAAATACCAGCCGGGCAGTGCTCTATAGTTCTTATTCCAGACCCCTCCTCGTGACTTTCCCCACTCTGAAAGTTGCTCCGCACTCTCCCGCATGAATGTGGCGTCTGAAAAACGCTCGGCGAAGGCCACCAGGCTCTCGGCCCCGTCATCCGTGACGGTGGCATCCTCGATCCACTGAAGGACTTGTTGATGGTCTGCCACCTCCTGATTTTGCTTTCGCTTTAGCGTCTCGCGATCGGTTTCATATTTGTCGGCGATCTCTTCGGCTGATATGTTTTCATTCTTGAGTTCTTCTCGGAGCTCGTCCGGGGTTAGTACAACAAGTCGGAGGTGATCTTCCTCGACCTTCTCAAGATAAGAAGGTGTAAGGCCCACAAAATAACAATAATTTGTAGACCGCCGAAAAGAAGATTCCAGTCCACGTTCATGCATCTGACGATTCAATTGCCAAATTTCAGGGGGATCAAATTCGACTTTGATTTTCCGTTCCACAAGGGTCGGAATGATCTCATGAACACTTTTGGAGGAGAGTGGATTGCCTTTCAAGTGTGCACTTTGAAGTTCTCTTAATTGGAGCAGCGGACTAATATCTTCGACAAGTGCACCCGCCAACACGAAACGGTATAAGCCCGGAAGTTTCTCAATACCTTCTAGATTGGTGAGCCTGGTCGCATAAAGCGATAAAGTCCGAAGTTTTTTCATTATGGGTATGTCGCCAAATTGCTGGAAAAAACTGTTTTCAATATGTAGCGATTTTAGTTGTGGTAATTCCCTAAGATCATCCAAACCTTGTACGTGATCGAGATAGAGGGTGCGAACTTGATTTAGTTCGGAACTTGTAAAGGGAGGATCATGCTCAACGACTTGGATGATACTTTTTGAAAAAGCAGGATCTTTCGGCTTCATCTGAACCTCCTGTGAAATTAAAAATGAGTCGATTTACGATTGATGATTACTCTTTAAAACCACATTCGTAATTCCGCTCGGATTCTCTGAAAGTTGTCAAGCTGCTCTTCGATCAATCTTTTGGGTATCTCAGCCGAAATCAAAGCGTCCTTCTTTTCTTTATCGGTGGGAGGCTCCCATAACAACTTATCTAAATCGTCATGAAGCCTCTTGGCAAACGCAGCCGGCCCACTCTCTCTTGTCTCTAAAAAGAAGGCTCGCAATACGTCATGAAAGGCTTTTTGACGTTGTCGGACTTCTGCGAGTAAATCGTTTCTTTCACCACCAGAATGCCGACCGAGATCAGACAGGGAGCCGACGGTGGTGGCGGTGGCCAGTTGCTCTCGTGTTGACTCTGCGCTGTAGTTGTCTGGGTCAAAGTTGAACTCCAGTATTGTGAGGCTGACCCGCTTTCGTGGACTATATGATAATATAGATTTTTCCACGGAGGTACATGATGTCCCGACAGCCGTATCCACCCGAATACCGGGAACAGATTCTCAGCCTGCATCGCAGCGGGCGTAGCGTAGCGAGCCTTGCACGCGACTTTGAGCCATCGGCCGCCACGATCCATAATTGGATCAAGAAGGCCGAAGTCGATCAAACGCCCGAACTCAATGATGATGAACGCGCCGAACTGAAGCGATTGCGTCTCGAGGTTAAGCGGCTCAAGACCGAGCGAGAAATATTGGAAAAAGCCGCGGCCTGGTTCGCCCAGAAGACCGTCCCGCGATCGCATTCGGGTTCGTAATGGCGCACCAGGCCGAATATACCATCACCACCATGTGCCGCGTGCTGGGTGTCTCTCCCAGCGGGTTCCATGCGTGGAAAAGTCGAGAGCCCAGCAATCGAGCCATCGAAGACGCTCGTTTGTTGAAACGTATTCATGCGATTCATAAGCGCAGCCGCGGCACATATGGAGCACCGAGAATCCACGCCGAACTCCGTGAGGAGCACGGCATTCGGATCGGCAAAAAGCGAGTGGCCCGCTTGATGCGTGAGGCAGGGCTTCGAGGTGTGTGTCGCCGCAAATTCATTACCACGACGAAGCGAGCCCAACGCGCACGACCGGCTCCGGATTTGGTTAACCGAGACTTCAACGCCGAGGGCCCCGACCGGTTGTGGGTCGCAGACATTACGTACGTGCCCACGCGAGCGGGCTTTTGCTTCTTAGCCGTGGTCGTCGACGTGTTCAGTCGTCGCGTCGTGGGCTGGGCTATGGAATCACATATGGAGACGTCGCTCGTGCTAAACGCGCTCTCCATGGCCATTCAACAACGTCAGCCAAAGGAGGTGATTCACCATTCTGATCAAGGATGCCAGTACACATCGATTGAGTTCGGTGCACGATGCCGTAAGGCCGGCGTACGGCCCTCGATGGGCACCGTCGCCGACTGCTACGACAATGCGATGTGTGAGAGCTTCTTTGCGACCCTTGAGTGTGAGCTCCTGGATCGCTATCGGTACGACAACCATTCACAAGCGATGTCCAGCGTCTTCGAGTACATCGAGGGCTGGTACAATCCCCATCGACGACACTCATCGCTCGACTATCGCTCGCCAATCCGATACGAGAAGCAACACCAGCAGAGGCGCGAAGCCGATGCTAATTGAGTGTCCACAAAAGCGGGTCAACTCCAAGCCACCACCACGTTAAACCGAATCGACTGGTCGTCTTCAGCCTCCTCAATAAAACGGATGGTCATCTGCACCGGCTCTTCCAATTGAGGATCGTAGGTCGCTTTGAGCCTGTCCGCTTCCTGGCGTTTCTGTTCCTGAAAGCTCTGAAAATCGATGACCTCCGCCGGTGGTGTTTCCATGGCCTCGATGGCTTCTCGCACAAATCGCTGGTGAGTTCCCTCGTCCTCGGGGCTCGTCTCCTCTTCTTCGCCCTCCGCATCTTCCTCCCCGCCGGTGAAGAACCCCCGCACTCGCTCTATCAGCGCGTCCACCGCCTGGTCGACCCGTGCGCGTAGCCCCTCGATGAAGCCCTGCACCCGGGCCGCCAGTCCGCCGAGGCGCAAAAACCTGGC
>PWKX01000182.1 GCA_003559585.1 Mollicutes bacterium
AGCCGCATGATCCAACCACCATCATCGGCAAAATAACGAATGATGACAAACACAAACACAGACGCAAATAAACCGCCTGATAATACAGAAATGATGTAATGTTTTTTTTGCATGATGTTGCTTTGCCATGTTTGCATATTAGACACCTCTATGATTTGGTTTTGATGTAAGCCACTTTATTTTCAATTTTCACCAAAAAGCTTTTATGTTGTTTGAAAAAGGTTAATGGTCGAATGTTAGGGCCATAGTTTCTAGGGTGAAAGCCAGGAAATTTCTTTTGTAAGAGATTGGCCACCACACTCCAATATGCCCAACCATCGTCTTCTTGATTGCTTTCAATGATGGTTTTTAATTCTTTTTCTATGCGGTCTAATGGGGTGATGCTGCTTTCGGTTTTAGGGGTGATTTTTTCATTTTTCTTGGCAGGTTTTTTCTTTGTGACAGGTTTTTCCTTGTCATCTTTAGTGTCGGCCAACATTTTATCAAGGTAAGCAAAGGCTTCACAAGCATTCACTAAGCTGATGGGTGTTTTAGATTCACCCATGCCAATCACAAACATATCGTCTTCTCTTAATCTCGTGACCAGCTTTGTGAAGTCTGAATCACTGGTTACCAAACAAAAACTATCGACTTTATTGGAATATAAAATATCCATCGCATCGATGATCAAGGTAAAATCACTCACGTTTTTACCTTGTGTGTATGCGTATTGTTGGACTGGGGTTAACGCGAACTCATTGATTTTTTCTTTCCAGGTTCTAAGGTTATCTGTGGTCCAATCACCATACACGCGGCGGTAGTTGATTTTTCCGTATTTGTTCGCTTCATCAATGATGATCTCAATGTACTTAGGTGAGATGTTTTCAGCGTCGATGAGTAAGGCAATGCTTTTGTTGTCTTCTAGGGCCATGGTTAGCCACCTTTCTATTAATTCAAGAATCGTTGCGGGTTTTTAAGTTGTGGGTCATAGGTGATGTTTTTAAGCGGGATGTCGAAATAAAAGTGTAGGTAATAAACATCGATCAAATGGCTTTTCACAACGGCGTGTTTGGTGAGTTTACCTGAAGGGTGAAATGTGTAGGTGATTTGCCCTTTTTGATTGATGGTGTCGTCTTCACTTTCAATGATCAAGGTCGTATCGTTATCTTTTGCAAATCGTTGAAAGGTTTGAATCATGTTGTCATCAATGTTTAAAAACTCGACTTCTAACTGTAAAGTCTTGTTGATGTCATGAGATAATTTGCCTGGAAACATATCTTTAAGCGCAGCGATATCATAGGCATTAAAACTTTGATGCGATAAAGCTTGTGTAAAGCGGTCTTTCAACGTGTTGTTTTCAAATACAATGATGCTTACATAAGGCATGAACACATCGACACCGTGCATTAAAGTCATATGATAAAACTCATCTTCTGATAATTCATAAAAATGACTTTCATCCATGTTAAGCACGAGTCTTACTAAGCGTAAAACATCAAAATAGTTTAAGGCTTTTGATTGCTGCATATGATCATAATCTTGTAGTGAAAGCCCGTCTTTATCTTTAGCCCCAAACGATATCAAATCATTTAACTCGAAGGTAAACTTAGCATCTCGAAAGACAAGCTGATGTGCCGCCGGATAACCCATGCTCGTTGCTTGTTGTTGATCAGCGCCAAGCTTGATAAGCCATTCGATGTAACGAGGTTCTCTGGCGTGTCTTAAGGCTAGGTGAAACAAGCTTAAGCCAAAATCGCCAATGGTGTTTAAATCAAACCCACGGTCTAATAAAAAGGCCATCACCGCTTGAAAATCTTCAAAATATTCTAACTTAGCCACATGATTAAACAAATCCGAATCCAAAAACTCACTTAAATCATCGACGTCTTCAATAAACGGTAAATATTGAGGATAGTAAGCTAAAATATCATAAACCATGGTTTTATCTTTAATCAACGTGCGCATCGCATCGATGTCGATTAAGTATAAAAACACATCATAATGATTCATCGCCAAATGTAGTAATTCTTTGTGTTTAGATGGATGTAAGGGATAAAGGGTATAAAATTGATGGAAAAATTCCACATCACGGTGCGCGATGATGTATTCATACATTGAAAGCATGTGCTCACCATCAAATGTATATAATTCTAAGGCTTTCAATAAGAAATGTTCACGTTCAAACAACAATAAGATGACCAACAATGAGAAATCAACTTGATTGAAATAATCAGAGTAATCATACTGATCAATTAAGTAATCATAGATGGTTTCACTATCAAAGGCAATGGCCAGTTCAATTGGGTCGAAAACGACTTGGTCATCGCTTGGGTCAAATAATGAAAGAAATTTATCAACGTCATCTTCTTTCACGGCACTAGCCCAGCTGATCCACTCTAATAATTCAGGATCAAGCAAAAATGATTTATACGATTCAAACATGACTTCACTCCGTTCTATTTCTGGTTGTCGATGTCGTCTTCCATGCCACGCATCATTTGTTCAAAAGCACTGCCAATGGCTTGGGTTTGTGATAAATCCTTCATCATACCGCTCATGCGCACATTGGCATCGAAGGCTGCATCATCAAAGATATAAAACGAAGCCACACGAATTTGATCAGAAAAATCAAAGGCCAACAATAATTTTTTCATCCACAGTTTACCAATATACTTTAACAACATCGCCACATAATAAATGATGATAAACGGTAAAAATAGGATAAAGATGATGAGGCTTGATAAGGTATAAACTTTTTTAAAGGCTTGAACACTTAAGGCTCGTTTTTGCATCACCTTTGATTGTAAGCCAATAAAGAAGCGAAACACAAATGCAAATAACCGCTCAAGTAAATAAAACAAGGTAATCCATAAAAAAAGCAAGGTATGCAGCAATAATACAAATGGAATCAACACCCAAAAAAGCACACTTTCTTTGCGTGTATAATCGGTTCTATCAAATAATTGTTTATAAGTATTTAACCCTGAAATCAATACAAGTTTCATCTTCTCACTCCACGTTTCATAATCAGCTTTATTGTACCATAGCCACCATTAAAAAACTACCTCGCATTTGCAGCGAGGTTGTGTTTTTATGGTGTTTGGGATGGTTGATGATTAAGCTTGACATTTAGGACAGATACCACGATATAGAAGTTGTGCATCGTTCACCACATAATCCGATAAACCTTCGACAGAAAACTGTTCTACATCAACCGCAACATCATAGATTTTTGAACAACTCATGCATTTAAAATGGGCATGGGGTTTGGTGATTAAATCATACCGTGTTTCTGTTTCATCCATCATGATCATCGTGGCAAGATGTTTTTTGATAAACAAATGCAAGGTGTTATAAACCGTCGTTTTAGACAGTGTTGGGATGTTTTGCTGAATGCTTTGATAAATTTCATCCGCGGTTGGATGATTTTTATGTTCTTTTAAATATTGATAGATGAGCAACCGTGTGTATGATGGTTTGATGTCGTAACTTCTTAAAATATGGCCGTAGCGTTCCATCGGACAACCTCCTGTATTGAAAACAAAATTGAAACCATTACAAATTAATGATAAGGTTTTAAGCTTGATTTGTCAAGCATTGTTGTATCTGAATTGATGTCTTTCATAAGACAACGTATAATGATAATGAAAGGTGGCGATAAATCATGGATATCATTAAAAAAGATCAAGCGTTTGTGATTGAGGATACATCAGGCAAGATCATCGCGTCAATCTCGTATCAAAAAGATAAAGACAACATCATCTTAGCAAACTCAACGTATGTTGACCCATCATTAAGAGGCCAAGGTGTGGCGCGTCAATTGTTAGATCGGTTGGCTGAATATGCTAGAGAAAACGACCTAAAAATCAGGCCGCTATGTTCGTATGTTGTGGATGCGTTTGAAAAGTATGATGCGTATCAAGACGTTCAATTAAAAAAATAAGCCGGTTATCAATAACCATAAAAACGATAAGCCCGTCGCTGTTAAAGCAAGATAGAAACTTGCTTGAATGGCACGGGTGTTTTTTTCGTCAATTTGGATTCTAACCGCTGTGCGCGAGAAGAAAACCGATAACAAACAAAAAGGTAACCCGTAAAAAAGCATATATGCGCTCATCCCACCGTGCGCAATGATCACATCACGCAAGATAATGCCGATTAAAACAAGGTAACTAAGGATGGTAAATATCCAAGAGACTTTAATGTCACGGTTAATATCTTTAAACATGTTAACAACCTCCTATAAACGATTATAACATGTTTTATCGCATTATCGCATAAAAAAAAGACCAGCAAAACTGGTCTTTTCGTTTATGCTAAGGCATTAACAGCAGCATCATAGTTTAAAATACCACGTAAGCGCCCACTGCCATCGACAACCGGTAAGTCATAGGTGGCTTCTTGTAGTTTTTCCCAAGCTTCATGAAGATAAGCTTTACGGTAAATGACGGTTTCATCTGTTTTTACAAGTTTATCAATGGTTTGTGCTTTTGACTTTTTAAGTTGTTCTAAGGTTATATAACCTTTGAAATAACGTTTG
>PWKX01000136.1 GCA_003559585.1 Mollicutes bacterium
GCCAAGAATGGGAAGAATGCCATGACAAGACCAAGCATCATACCGCCTAAGATATAAAGTGGGATGTCGCCTAAAACCCATACATCGCCTAAACCGGCTTCAACCAGTACAACACCAATCAAAGCTGCCATAAATAATGTATGATGTCCGGTTAAGAAGATATACTTCAGTTTCGTAAAGCGTGCGATGATAATGTTCATCGCCATACCAACAACCATGATAATCGCGGTTGCGGTGGCATAGTCATTCAACGCTAAGGATGTGATGGCCTCATTGTTAGGCACAATCCCAGAGACACTAAATGCTTCTGCAAACATGTCGCCAAAGTTAGCCAGTGAACCAACGATGACACCAGCTCCAGCCCCTAAAATGATGAACCCAACAATCCCTTTTAAGGTACCACGAATGACTTCATCAGCCGTTTTTCGCTGGGCAATCAAACCAATCAGAATGATAATACCAATTAAAATGGCTGGTGTTGAAAGAAAATCGAGAATAAATGTTCTAATGCCTTCCATAATGAATTAACTCCTCTATAATTTATTTTTTAAATCACGTTGTTATCTTTTAAATATTGCGTTAACTTTTCTTCGAGTTCTTCTTTATCAAATAAGTTTTGTAAGCTTAATGTGTCGCCATATTTTTTACAGTTATCTTCTAAATCGCGACCACAAATGATTAAATCGGCCATGCCTTCATGCGCACTGCCTAAGTCGGTATGTTCGACTTCCACATCATTTAAGTTTAAACTTTTTAAGACGGCTTTGATGTTCATCTCAACAACAAAACTACTGCCAAAGCCCATCCCACAAACGGCACTGATCTTTTTCATTTTTTATCCTCCTCACTTGTAGAATACTGTTCAATCAACCTTAAGATATCCGATTTACTCTTGGCGTTTAGCAGTTCCTCTGAAGCGTCCATCAACATCTGTGAAAGTTGTCCTAACGCTGTTAAGTGACTTGTTTCATCTGGCGCCGCTAAGGTTATAATCACGCGCACCTCACGGTTTTCCTTATCTGAGAAATTAACAGGTTCTTCAAGCAACAATAAAGACATACACAGTTCATTCACCCCATCGGTTGGTCTGGCGTGTGATAAGGCGATATTTGGGGCAACCACAATATATGGTCCCATTTCTTCTAAGTTTTTTAACACCTTTTCAATATAACGTTTCTCAATTAATTGTTTGTCTAATAATGGTTTTGCACTATCATATAAGGCTTCTTCAACCGATGATACTTGTGGTTTAAACATGATGTGTTCTTTTGTTAATAAGTCTTTTAACATGGCTTCATCGTACCTTTCCTTAGGTTTTATTTTTTTGTGATAATGGTCTAATTGTTCTTCAAATATTTCTTTAATCAATTGATAATCTTTGGGCTTAAACTCACGTTTAATGTTTGAAAGAAATGCGCGTTTGAACTTGTGAATTTGATCGGGTTGTGCGCTTGTTGAGAATAGCGTATTCAAACGCTTTAAATCCGTTTCACTCGGAATGGCTTGAACCATCACTGTTTTTTCGTGGTATGGGTTGTTTTCAATCGGAATCGTCGTGACAATAAAATCGACTTGATTGGCATACGTTTCGACTTCATCTAAGCTAACCGCATCAATGATGGTGACATTCTTCAATGTGTCTTCTAAGGTTTTTCTTAACATTTTCGATGTCGAAATCCCATTTAAACAAACCAACAAGATCGTTTTAGTATTAATTTTTTTACTTTCTCGCTTTAAATGACCACCAAAATGCATCGCAATATAGGCCACATCATCTTCACTAATCGGACTTTTAATCAGCGCTTCTACTTCCTTAACAACTTTATTGGCTATGTTATAAATGCTAGGATAGTGTTCTTTGATATCATTTTTAAGTTCATTATCGTAAATGATCCCGTACCGATAACGAATTAACGCACTTTTCATATGATAATAAAGCCCATCGAACAACGTTGATTCATCATCAAATGTCATTAACGTAAAGTTTTTGAAACTGTCAATGATCGTCTTTACCACATCACGAATCAAGGCATTATCTTTGGTAATTAGTCCTTCATAAGCATGGACCCTCAACCCTAATAAATGCAGGGTGATGTAGTGGTGCTCATGTTGATAATCAAGTTCACTAAACACCATGGTTACCCGGGTATATTCTGGGGTTTCTTCAATCAAAGATAACGTGTCTTGATCAAGATGTACAGCGTGAATGTGCGGTTTATGAATCATCGCCAACATTTTTGCTAAAATTTCTTTTGTTTCTTTTACATAATGTACGTTTAACGCGCTTTCGATGACTTTTAACTTATTTAAAACCGCCTGATAATCATCGATGCTATACATATTGAAGTGATTGATTTTAATGAGATAATGAAACGTTGAGACCGTGTAAAGAAGAAAACTACGCTTAGTTAATTCTTTTCCATCAATCACATAGCCTTTATCTTGAAGATATTGCATGTTTAGCTCAAATGTCTTTAACTGTTTTTTAAGACTATTGATGTCTGTGATGACTGTGTTTCTAGATACTTTAAAGATGTCTTCAAAACTACTTATGCTAAAATGGTGGTCCAACGTCAAAAGCAACATCGCCATTAAACCTATGCGTTCTTTAGGCGTGTGCACATAACTCTCAGTGATCATATCATGTAGAGCATCCTTTAAATATAGCCTTGTGGTTTCAGCCACTTGTATGCCTTCAACCGTTGGTTGAATTTCAACTTGATGATTGGCTGTTAAGTACTCATTAATGTTCATCAAAGCGTAATAAACACTCCGCCTTGAAATACTCAACAATTGTGACAAGTCATCCACCATTAAAGGTTGTGACGAATGCATTAAAAGATGCATGATGTAATAATCTTTGTATACAAGCAAAATAAACCACCTCAATCTAATTATAATGAATGTCAGACATGCTTTGAAGTCCAAATCATTGCACAGAAATATGTGCCCCACCTAGTCTTGCTTAAAGATGGCTTAATTATATGCCTAAATATGCCCTTGATAAAGAAAAATTTAATGGGGTCCAATCAATCTTTTTTTTTGGTGCAACAGCTTGTGCTTGTGAAAGCTAATTATCATGCTAAAATATAAGTATCAGATTAAATAAGTAAAGGATGAAACATATGGTTAAACAAACAATCATCATCACCGATAAAGACGGTTTGCATGCGCGTCCTGCCTCACAACTTTCAAAAAAAGCTTCACAATTTCCTGGCGATATTAATCTTTCTTATCAAGACCGCAGCATTAATTTAAAAAGTATTTTAGCTGTCATGTCACTCGCCGTGCCACAAAACGCAGAAGTGACCATTAGTGTTGATGGTCAAAACGAATCGGACACGTTAAAACTGTTAATAGAACACATGAAACAATTGAACCTTTGTTCATAAAAAAAACAGCCAATTGGCTGTTTTTTTTATCTAAGACCACCGTTTACACCTAAGATTTGTCCTGAAATGGCCCCACTGTCTTCTGAGGCGAAAAACACACACGCTTGCGCGACGTCTTTAGCTTTTACCAACCGCTTAATTGGCACACGTTCAATGTAGGCTTGTTTGTGCTCATCAGAGACGTCTTTGGTCATGTTCGTTTCGATTAAGCCTGGGGCCACCGAATTAACGGTGATGCCATCAGCGCCCAGTTCACGGGCTAAGGATTTTGTTAAATTATCAAGGGCGGCTTTTGAAGCGGCATAATTTGACTGATTGGCACGGCCTTCTTTGGCCACACCACTGGTGATGTTGATGATTCTACCATACCCTTGCTTTTTCATGGCTGGCACCAACCGTTTGGTTAAATACCAAGGCCCCTCAACATTCGTTCTTAACACTGAGGCAAACACATCATCGCCCATGTCATCAACCGGGGCATCAGACTTAATCCCCGCATTGTTGATCAGCACATCGACGGTGAGCTTATGATCCGATAAAAAACTAACCACACCATCTAACTCACTGAGGTTTGTTAAATCGCCACCAACCACATAAACATCTGTTTGATCGTTTAACGCCTCTTTAAGTTGATCAGCAGCCGAGAGGTTTTTATTGTAGTGGATGACAATGCGATAACCTTCCTTGGCAAATCGTGAGGCAATCGCTTGGCCAATGCCTCCCGTTGCGCCAGTAATTAACACGGTTCTTTGCTTCATATTTATCATCCTTTCATTTTAAGTTTACCATGAAACTATTTTAAAATAAAACAATATAAAAGGGTGAATCTTCACCCTTTATTCATAACGCATTTCTTCTTCAAAACCAACCGATACATCTGAGCGCATTTGTTTTAACATTAACTTAATATGCTTTGAAATCGCAATTAAACTTAAACTAATCCCACCAACTAAATACGTTAAGTTGCTTTCATGTCGGTAAAATATGAGCGGTAAAAACAACAGCGTTAAGATCGTACAAATATTCACGCTTTTAAAAAATCCAAAAAACACCAAGTAGATCCCAATCATATATATATTGATAATGGGAGAAAACCAGAAAAACAA
>PWKX01000067.1 GCA_003559585.1 Mollicutes bacterium
TATGACATGATCGATGGTATGCGTGAGGGCGGTACTTTCCTTCTTAACACCATCAAATCTAAAGATGACGTTGAGGCGTTATTGCCAAACAACGTTAAACGTCAATTGGCCGAGAAAAAAGCCAAGCTATATATCATCAATGCCGTTAAACTGGCTGAAGATATCGGTCTTGGTGAACGCATTAACACCATCATGCAATCAGCATTCTTTGCCTTAAACGAGCACATCTTACCTTATGAAAGAGCACAAGAGCTCATGAAAGATTATGCGAAAAAAGCGTATGGTCGTAAAGGTGATAAGATCGTTCAACAAAACTTTGACGCCATTGATGTTGGTAGAAAAGGATTGGTTGAAGTACCTGTTAAGTCTGAATGGAAAGACTTAAAAGATGAAGAAAAACCAAAAGAAGCCAGCAAACCTAAATATGTCACCGATATCGCTGAGCCTGTTAACGCGATTAAAGGCTATGACTTACCAGTATCAGCGTTTGAAGATTACTATGATGGTACGATGGAACAAGGTTCAACCGCTTATGAAAAACGCGGCATTGCCAACTACATCCCTGAATGGGTTGAAGACAACTGTATTCAATGTAATCAGTGTGCCTTCGCATGTCCACATGCGGTTATCCGTCCATTCCTTTTAACCGATGAAGAAATGGAAAAAGCACCTGATGGTATGAAAACCTTAGATGCACGTGGAAAAGGCATCAACGATCTTCAATATAAAATTCAAATCTCAACCCTTGATTGTACCGGTTGTGGTGTGTGTGTGACTGTATGTCCTGCTAAACCAAAAGCGCTTAAACTTAGCCCGATTGGTGATGAAATTGAAAAAGGTGAAATTGAAAACTCAGCATATCTATTCAATGAAGTCACACCTAAAGACAACTTGGTTCAAAAAACCAATGCGAAAAACTCACAGTTCGCCAAACCGCTATTTGAATTCTCTGGCGCTTGTGCGGGTTGTGGTGAAACACCGTATGTTAAATTGGTCACGCAACTTTATGGTGAGCGTATGACGATTGCAAACGCCACCGGTTGTTCATCTATTTACGGTGGGTCATTCCCAGCCACGCCATACACGAAAAACGCAGATGGCCGCGGACCAGCATGGGCTAACTCGCTATTTGAAGACAACGCTGAGTTCGGTTATGGTATGCACCATGCTGAGGAAGTGCAACGTCTTAAACTACAAAACTTATACTTAGAAAACAAAGATGAATTATCTAAAGACTTACAAGCCTTATTCGATGAGTGGGTTGACAACAAATACGACGGTGATAAAACCATTGAACTGTCTAAAAAAATCACCCCATTACTTGAAGACTTAGATGGCGAGTTAAAAGAAGACTTCATCGACTTAGCGCCATACATTGTCAAACAATCTAACTGGATCATCGGTGGCGATGGTTGGGCATATGACATTGGTTTTGGTGGTCTTGATCACATCATTGCCAATAAAGAAAACGTCAACATCTTAGTGTTAGATACCGAAGTGTATTCCAACACAGGTGGTCAATCATCTAAAGCTGCAGCTGCAGGTTCAATTGCTCAGTTTACCGCTGCAGGTAAAGCTGGTAAGAAAAAAGATTTAGCTGCGATGGCGATGTCTTATGGTCATGTGTATGTCGCTCAAGTATCACACGGCGCCAACCAACAACAAGTTATTAAGGCCATCCGTGAAGCTGAAGCACACGACGGTCCTTCAATCATTGTGGCATATTCACCATGTATCGCCCATAAGATTAAAGGTGGTCTAACCAACTCAGCCAACCAAGCAAAATTGGCAACTGAAGCTGGTTACTGGCCAACATTCCGTTATGACCCAGCCTTAGAACAACAAGGCAAAAACCCATTCCAATTAGATGGTAAAGCACCAAACTGGGATAAATATGATGAGTTCCTCATGAACGAAGCACGTTACGCACAACTTAAAGACATCAACCCAGATAAAGCTGATGAACTATTAGAAGCTAATAAACGTGATGCCAAGCGTCGTTATAGCATGTACAAACGCTATGAAGCGATGGATTATTCAGACACTGAATAACATTAATCTTAAAACGTGCTCAGAATTTCTGGGCACGTTTTTTTAGTGGAGTCTTGAAAAAAGACATGGAACCATATATAATATTAAGATAATGTGAAATGTCATACAGAAAGTAGGGATAACATGACCGTGATCTTAGCGATGAACCCAGAAGTGAACTTAAGTTATATACTCCAAAGTTTAGGTCTGACGATTCTTTTTGTCGGCTTGATCGGCTTTGAAAGACAACGACGTAATAAAATCGCTGGTTTAACAACCCACTTACTGGTGGCGATTGGTGCCGCAGGCTTAACCATCGCCCAACAAATGATGATTCAAGACACCATTATGTTTATTGAAGAAACGATGCATTCTAATCCAGAACTACTAGAACATATGGATATCCCCTTACAACGTCAACGGATTGTGGCACAAATCGTCTCAGGAATCGGTTTTCTAGGAACCGGTGCCATTTTAAAAACCAATGGTTATATCAGCGGATTAACAACCGCTTCAACTCTTTGGATTAGCGCCATTATTGGTATCATCTTCGGTTATGGTATGTATATTTTAGGCATCGCTTTATCGTTGATGACGCTCTTTGTCTTAACCATCATTAAAAACGTGATTCGTCATAACGTCGATGAGTATCATTAAAACACATTAAAGCCTTTTTAAAAGGCTTTTTTCTTGAGAAAAAATATATCATATCACTCGCAAAATCACTAAAAATCATATACAATAGTGTTTGAGTTTAAGGAGGTATCACTTATGTCAGTATTAACCATTAAAGACCTACACGCCAAAGTAGAAGACAAAGAGATTCTTAAAGGCGTAAGCCTAGAAATAAAAGGTGGCGAAACCCATGCCATCATGGGACCAAATGGGACAGGTAAATCAACCCTTGCCAGTGTCATTATGGGCCATCCCCGTTATGAAATTACCGGTGGGACCATCACCTTAGATGGGGAAGATGTGTTAAGCATGTCTACCGATGAAAGAGCCAAAGCTGGGCTCTTTTTAGCGATGCAATCACCGGCTGAGGTGCCGGGGGTTACCAACAGCGACTTCATCAAAACCGCGATGAATGCGCGCATGCAAGATGGTGAAAACGTGTCGTTGTTTAAGTTTATCAAATCACTTGATGAAGCGGTAAGTAAACTTAAAATGCGTGAAGACCTACCACATCGTTATTTAAACGATGGGTTTTCAGGCGGTGAGAAAAAGCGTAACGAAATTTTACAAATGCGTATGCTGAAACCAGCCATTGCCATTTTAGATGAAATCGATTCAGGCTTAGACATCGATGCGCTTAAAGTGGTTGGTGAAAACGTCACAGAAATGAAACATAAAGATTTAGGTTTGTTGCTCATCACGCACTACTCTAGATTGCTAGACTACATCAGCGCTGAACACGTGCATGTGATGATGCAAGGTAAAATAGTAAAAAGCGGCGATACGAGTTTAATGCATAAAATCGATGAACAGGGTTATGACTGGATTAAAGAAGAACTAGGCATCGAAGATGAGCGCGTGATTCCTGAGGAAGAAGAAATCAATGACAACGTGCTTGGTACTTGTGCGACTCGGGAAGCGCTTGGTGAATGATGCAAACTGAAACCATGACCATACCTGAAGCCATCACCCCTCTCATCGAAACCTTAGAACATGTGCTATTTATCACCGATGGTGTCATCACAAAAAACACACTAGATTCACTCCCACTCACCATCGAACATACTACCGATCAAGCGATGATTGCTGCTTACTTTAAAAGCGATAATCCTATCATCACCACCAACCAACAAAACCACGAAGTGCCCTTAACTTTAAAGGTTAAAAAAGGCACCAAAATCGATCAACCAGTGCATATCGTCTATGTTCACACCAAGCAAAGTGTGTCACAAAACTTACTTGTTAAACTAGAAGATAACGCTTCTTTAACGCTAAATGAATACATTATGTCGTTTGACGCCCATACGATTGATTATGTCTCACAGGTATTTGTTGGGCAAAACGCACAGTTAAACTACCACGGTTTGGTTAATTTAAACCGTGAAAGCTTATCTAGCATCAACCGTTTAATCTATGCCAATCAAGCCGCCAACATTAAAGTGAAAACCGCACAATTAGGACACGGCAACACCCAACAAGACACACGCATTGATTTATACGGCAAGCATGCTGTGGGTGAGATTAAAACCGTGGCACTCACATCTAAAACACAAGAAGCCGTCATCCGTTCAATCATTGAACACCACGCGCCTGCAAGTGAAGGGCTCATTGAACAATACGGCGTGGCTGCTGATGAGAGTTTCCTTATGTTTGAAGGTATTGGTAAAATTCATAAAGGCATGCGTAAATCAATCGCATTCCAACA
>PWKX01000151.1 GCA_003559585.1 Mollicutes bacterium
AAAGCATCAATCATCGTCGCATCAAAGCTTAGATGGTAAGGCTTAACGTTTTTTGGTACATACACCCATTTTACAAAACCAATTGGTTTATCTTGAAAACTGATGGCTTTTAATGTGTCTAAATACCCCGATTTTAAATTGAGATACCCTTGTGCCATGAAAGTGGCATTATCTAATGTAAAAGCCGATTGTTCATAAGTTGGTCTTAATGTGCGTACCGCTTCAAAATTGTCCCATGTGATATCCATGAGTTTAATCATTTTACTCACCTCTAGTTAAGCTTACATCCGGTTATGTAATTTGTCAATTTTTCCATAAAAAAACACGGTTAAAACCGTGTTTTTAGTCGCTATCGACTGGAGGATTTTCAGGTGTTTTCACTTGATCTTTAATGGCGGTAATGACGGTTTCTTTTAACTGTTCATGCGTCCCTTTATTTAAAATAAAAACTTCATGTGTTTTTGATTTAACCCCGAAGGTTTTTAATGAAATCGTTAGACGCTCATGACCAGAAAAGACATAAAAGTGTCGATCAACTCTTACATTAAAGGCTTGTGACACATCATAAATACGGTGATCTTGTGTGGTTTTAACCTCTATTTTCCCTTGGTTAATAATCAAGGTTTTATCTTGACCTCTTTTTAATTCTCTGGTGAAGAAGATGACCGCAAAGGTAAAGCCAAGCAATAGTAAAATACCAATATTGATGATAAGCGGTCCTTCTACAAAGCCCCAGTTAGACCCATCAAAGGCATATAAAAATACAAAAACGAAAAAAGAGGTGATGATGCTTGCCACACCAATCAGTTTTAGTTGATCAAACAAACTGAGCCGTGTGCTTTTAATCTCTACCATAAATGATGCACTGGGTCCTTGATGTAGGTATCATATATTTCTTTAACCTTATCATGATCTTTTTTACTCAAAGGTTTCATGTTAGCTGCAATGGCATTATTTTCAATGTGGTGTGGTTTTGAAGCCCCTGGAATCACCGTTGAAACAGCCTCGAAATCTAAAATCCATCTTAATGCAATCGGTGCTAAGGTTTCAGTTTTAAAGTAGTCCTTTAAAGCATCAACGGCTTTTAAGCCTAACGCATAATCAACACCAGAAAACGTTTCACCTTTATCAAAAGCTTCACCTTGCCGGTTAAAGGTGCGGTGATCATCTTTATTAAACGTAGAGTCTTTGGTGAATTTACCCGTTAATAAACCACTGGCAAGTGGGACTCTCACAATCACACCTACTTGATGTTTTTTTGCTTCTTCAAAAAAGAGTTCCATCGGTCTTAGCCTGAACATATTGAAGATAATTTCTATCGCTTCAACCCCAGGATAGTTCATCGCTTTTAAGCCTTCTTCAATGCGTTCGACACTCACACCATAATGTTTGATTTTACCTTCTTCTTTCAACGTATCAAGTAAGGTAAACACCTCAGGGTTATAATAGACGTCCGTTGGGGGACAATGTAAAAGCACCATATCTAATGTGTCTTGATCAAGACGCTTTCTAGAATCATCAATAAAGCCTCTAATGTTTGCTTCGTTGTACCCTTCTTTGGTTTGCGCTGGGAGTCTGCGACCAGTCTTGGTGATGATGAATGGTTTGTCATCTAATGTTTTTAAATACTCACCAATTATTTCTTCACTTTTGCCATCTTGGTACACATCAGCGGTATCAAACGCATTAATCCCTGCATTGGTAGCGTTTTTCAAGGTGTTTAGCGCAACTTCTTTATCAAATGGTTCACCCCAAACACTGCCTAACTGCCAAGTTCCTAAAGCTATTTCTGTGATGTTAAAGCCTGTTGATCCAAATGGTCTAGTTTTCATCGTTTTCACGTCCTTTTCAAAATTTTAAGCACTTTCTCTAAAGACCAGTTCATAAGGGACATAAACGGTCAGTTTTAAATCTCGTTCATTGTTGATTTGTTCTAAGAGTAACCGCACGGCTAAAACACCCATGAATTCTGAATATATTTTAACGGTTGATAATGAGGGTGAGGTGTATTGTAAGGTAGGAATGTCATTGACACTGAAAACAGCAATGTCATCAGGAATTTTAAGGTTTTTTTCTAAAATCCCTCGAACCACCCCAATGGCAATGGAGTCGTTCCCACAAAAAATCGCCGTGGGTAAATCTTCATATGTTTCCTTTAACAACTCATTGATCAGACGGTAACCTGATTCAATCGCATATTCACCAATTTTAAAGTATTTCGAGTTAAACAAATTATGTTGATACAACACTTCTTGAAACTCCAACTCACGGTGGTCGATGTTTCTTTCTTGTGTTTCAGGAATGATTTCTTGACCACCAATATAACCAATTTTTTTATGCCCTTTTCCGATAAGATAGTTAAGCACATCTTTTGTGATTGCTCTAAAATCGACATACACTGAATCATATTCAAACCGGGTATCCACCGAGTTCACATATACAATGTTGTTATAAAGTGACTCAATGAAATCTTTGGTTTCCTCAGAAAAGCGTCCAAGAATGATGACACCGTGGTATTGTTCAGCGGCTAAATTTTTTCGTAAGTTTTGATCATTATAGATGATATCAAACTCAATATTGGTATCCTTAGCCTCACGTTGAATGCCCATTCTAATTGAGATAAAATACGGATCGTTAATTTCTTTTTCAACGGTATACCACGTGATAATCCCGATTTTTTTATGAGGTTGCTTACTTTTTATTTTATGGCGGTGCTTGGTGTAGGCGAGTTTTTCAGCGGCTTCAAAAATCCGCTTTTTTGTTTTTGAAGTCACTGAAATGGTTTCATCATGGTTTAGCACCCTAGAAACCGTGGCTGGTGATACGTTGGCTAGTTTTGCAATATCTTTAATCGTTGGCATGTCCTCACGTCCCCTTATGTCGATTGTCTGATGATGATTTTTGTTGGTATATACTTCTTAACAGGTAATTGATCGTCTTTTAATTCTAAAGCACTTTTCAATGCTTCGCGTCCCATTTTTTTAGTTGGTACATGTAAAGTGGTTAATGGTGGTGAAAAATCTTTGGCATTTTCATTGTCATTAAAACCAATCACAGCCATATCTTCAGGCACCTTGATATGTAGTTCATGACATGCTTTTAACGCACCAAAAGCAATCGAATCATTCGCGCAAAACACCACGCTTGGTATCCGTTTATCAATGATTTTTTTCATTAATCGGTGCCCACTCTCAGCACTAAAATCACCAATTTTAACTAAATCTTTGTCATAATTTTCTTTATCTTTTAACGCTTGCATCAAATATACTTTGCGGCGTTCACCGTATAAGGTTTGTTCGTTAACTTGTTCATAACCACCAATGTAAGCAATGGTTTGATATTGTTTGGATGTGATAAAATCTAAAATATGTTGAACCGCACGCTTAAAATCAATCACCACACTTGAGAACCGCTGTTCATTTGGGCTTGAATCAACAAACACAATCGTTTGTGTTATAGCCTCAAATTGTGATATTTCCTTGCGGGTAAATTTACCAATACAAACCAACGCACTGACGCCTTGTAAGTTGCTCAAATCAAATTGATGATGCTCATCTTTAAAAGCATGCTTAACACCGATTTTAAGTTTTTTCGCATGCGCGGTGATGCCTTCAGTGATTTCACGGAAGTATGGATGGGTATCTAAACGGTTAGCTTGATCCCATAAAACCACACCGACTGACTCTTTATATGTGACACGAGCGGTTGGCTTATATCCCATTGAATGGGCGGTTTTAATAATTTTTTTACGGGTTTCATCTTTCACTTTAAAGGCTGGGTCTTCATTTAAAACACGCGAGACTGTGGTAATGGAAAGCCCTAATTTTTCAGATATGTCTTTTAATTTAGCCATAGATTCACCTCCGTGATATATGATTATGATACACTGTTTAGTAAAAAACGACAACCATATATCGCATCAATGGTGATATACAAAAAAACACACGGTTCAATGTGTTTTTTTGTGTACAGAAACAATAGGAGGATTAACGTTTATTCTTAGTCGCGATATCGAACCATACCGCCATTAATAACACGAGACCTTTAACAACTTGCTGCCAATCGATACCTAGGCCTAGTAAGCTCATACCGTTGTTGATGACACCCATAACAAGTGCACCAATCACAGCACCACCAACAGTACCAATCCCACCAGACATGGAAGCACCACCAATGAACACAGAACCAATCGCATCTAGTTCAAAGAGTTCACCAGCTTTAGGTGTGGCTGCGTTTAAGCGTGCTGCATAAATGATACCACTAAACGCGGCTAACATTCCCATATTGGTATAGGCAAGGAATAATGTTTTTCTGGTGTTAACACCACTAAGTTCTGCGGCGTTTTTGTTGCCACCAACGGCGTACATGTGACGACCGATTTTGGTTTTCTTAGAAATAAAAGTATAAATAACAATGACCACAAACAAGATGATCGAAACATTTGGCAAGCCTCGATGTTGGGCCAACGTATAGGTTAATAAATTAATTCCAATCAAGGTTAACGATGTGACAAGCACACTAACCCATATTGGCAAGACTTCAAAATTAAAATCAATACGGCGTCGACGTTTTTTAATGGTACTGAAAATCACAAACGCACTGGCAATGAAACCAGCAATCAATGTCAACCAATGTAATTCTCCACCGAACGGATCGGAAATAAAGCCTGAAGAAATACGGTTAAACCCACCGGATAGTGGCCCTATTGTTTGTCCGCCTAGCACAAGCAAGGTTAACCCACGGAAAATTAACATCCCACCTAAGGTTACAATAAAGGCTGGAATTTTAATAAACGCGATCCAAAAACCATTCCACATACCCGCTAAGATACCAATGCCGATACCCATAAGCGTTGCAATGTACCATGCGATATCCATCCGTCGCATGAAAATCGCAATCATGGCACCGACAAAAGCGGCGACCGAACCAACCGATAAGTCAATGTTTCCTGTAACAATAACAAACAGCATCCCAACTGCTAAAACAATAATATGAGCATTTTGCAAGATGATGTTGTTGATGTTCAGGGGTCTAACAGAAATACCGTTGGTCACGAAGTAAAAGAAAATCATGATGATAATGAGTGCCATAAACATCCCGTATTGACGGATGTTATCTTTTAATAAACTACCTAGAAGCGCTAGCTTTTCGTTGCCACGCATCCATTTAATAAGTTTGTTTTCAAGCAGTCGTTGTTTTAGTTTCGCCATTGACTTTGACCTCTTCTTTCTTCTTGAGTATCGTACGCATGATGGCCTCTTGCGATACGTTATCTTTTGTCAACTCACCTTTTATCACAGCGTTATCCATCACATACACGCGATCAGATACACCTATAACTTCCGGCATTTCAGATGAGATGACGATGACAGCTTTGCCCATTTCTGCAAGCTGATTGATGATTTGATAAATTTCATATTTAGCCCCAACATCAATACCTCTGGTGGGTTCATCTAAGATGAGAATGTCGGGTGCTGTGTACATCCATTTACTAAGCACCACTTTTTGTTGATTGCCACCACTTAAGTTTAAGGTATCTTGATTGATGTCTGAGTATTTTAATTTCAAGGCCTTCACTTGTTTTTCACTGTCTCTAACTTCTAAGTTGTCATCGATCACGCCACGCTTAATCACTTTATTTAAGCCAGCTAAGGTAACGTTATTTTTAATGGAATCAATTAAAATGAGTCCATAAGTTTTCCGGTCTTCAGTGGCATAAGCCATGCCATGTTTGATCGCTTGAGAGACATTATTAAGATGCACTCTTTGACCGTTTATGTAGGTTTCACCTTTAATATTCCGACCAAAGGATTTGCCAAAAATACTTCTAAATAATTCTGAGCGGCCTGCTCCCATTAATCCAGCAAAACCGACAACTTCGCCTTTTTTTACGTAAAAACTAACGTTATCAGCCATTCTTCTGTCATAAAGTGGGTGGTCGACCGACCAATTTTTAACCTCAAGTAAAATATCACCAATTTTATTGCTTTTTTCTGGATATAAATTTGTGATTTCTCGACCAACCATCGCTTTAATAATGCGGTCTTCATTCACTTCATCTTTTTTGAAATCTAAATAGTCAACCGTTTTACCATCTCTTAACACTGTTAAAGAATCCCCTATTTGTTCTAATTCGGATAACTTATGCGAAATGATAATCGAGGTTACACCTTGTGATTTTAGTTCTTTGATCATTTTAAGCAAGTTTTGTGAATCCTCTTCATTCAAAGAACTTGTCGGTTCATCTAAAATCAGTAATTTGATATCTTTCGATAACGCTTTGGCAATTTCAACAAGTTGTTGTTTACCAACGCTTAAATCCTTAATGAGTTCTTCAGGTGCTTCATCAAGACCGACCTTTTTAAGTAACGCTATGGTCTGGCGGTTGGCTTCATCCCAATCGATGACACCGCGCTTAGATATCTCATTGGCCAAAAAGATGTTTTCAGCAATGGATAAGTCTTGAATTAATGCAAGTTCTTGGTGGATGATTCCGATGCCCATCAGTTCACTTTGTTTAACGTTTTTGAATTCACAACGTTTGCCTTCATAAAAAATATCGCCATCATAATCGCCATAGGGAATGACGCCACTAAGAACTTTCATCAATGTGGACTTCCCGGCACCGTTCTCACCACATAGGGCGTGAATCTCACCCTCTTTTACTTTAATATCCACTTGATCTAGGGCTCTAACACCCGGATAGTCTTTTGTGATTTGTTTCATTTCTAATATGAGATTGTTGTTCATCACATAACCAACTTTCTTAACTTGGATGCGTTTGGTGACCCTAGGGCCACCAAACGTCCAAATAAAATCAATTAATCTAAATCAAAATCTTCAATGTCATGGTAGCCTGAATCAATCAATTGTTCTTCCCAGTTATTAATATCAACGTAAATTGGAATTAATAAGTAAGATGGTACAATTTTTTCACCGTTGTCATATGTTTCAGTGTCGTTAATTTCTGGTTCAGAACCTTCAAGAATCGCTTCAGCCATTGATACAGCAACACCAGCTAAGGTACGGGTATCTTTAAAGACTGTTGATGCTTGTTCACCATCAATGATTAACTGTACAGATACTTGTTCTGCATCTTGTCCACCGACATAAGGCATTGGAATATCATCATTACCTAAACCGTAACCATTTGATTTAAGCGCTGAAATGATACCAACACTTAAGCCATCATATGGACTTAACACAGCGTGAATTTCCTCACCATCTGAATAGTACTGAGTGATCAAGTTTTCCATACGGTTTTGTGCAACTTGGCCGTCCCAGCGCAATGTCCCAATTTCATTCATAGTTGTTTGACCAGATTGAACCACTAATTGACCACTGTCAATGTATGGTTGAAGGATATCCATCGCACCATCAAAGAAGAAGTAAGAGTTGTTGTCGTCTGGTGATCCACCGAATAATTCAATGTTGAATGGACCGTCTTCGTTTTCTAAATCAAGACCATCAACAATCCCTTGACCCATCAATTGTCCAACACCAAAGTTATCAAATGTGGCATAGTACGATACATGCGGTGTGTCCATAATTAAACGGTCATAAGCAATAACTTCGATGCCGGCAGCCGCAGCGTTTTCAAGTACGTTATTAAGTGATTGGTTATCAATCGCAGCAATAACAAGTACTTGTACACCTTGGGTTACCATGTTTTCAACTTGGTTTACCTGTGTTGGAATATCATCTTGTGCATATTCAAGAACAACATTATACCCAGCTTCCTCGAATAACTCTTGCATGGTTTCACCATCTGAAATCCAACGTGCTGATGAGGTGGTTGGCATAGAGATACCGATATCCGGCTGCTCACCGCCGCCACATGCTGCTAAAGTAAGTGATGTGACTAAAGCTAGTGCAAATAATACTAATTTCTTCATAATTCTCTCCTCTTTTTTTAATATATTTTTTGTTCTTTTTTAAGAACTTGATTCCATCATTAATCTTGCCCGTAATACTTATTTTTACCATGTTTGCGGTAAAAATGTTTTTGGTGAAGCTTCTCATCCATTTTCAATGGCGTTTGCCTTAATTGCATCGTATGATAGGCCATCTCAGCCAGTGTTTCTAATACGACGGCATTATGAACCGCTTTTTTCGTGGTTTCACCCCAAGTAAAGGGTCCGTGTTCGTTTACAAGTATCGCTGGTGAGTGTAGCGGTTCTATTCTGTGTTTTTCAATATGCTCTGTGATGACTTTCCCGGTGTTTAACTCATAATCGCTTTCGATTTCTGCGGGTGTCATCGGTCTAGTCAGTGGCACGGCTTCTTTAAAATAATCAGCGTGTGTCGTGCCAAGCGGTGGGATACTTTGTTGCGCTTGGGCGAAGATCGTCGCCCATTTAGAATGGGTATGAACCACCGATTTAACGCCTTTAAACGCTTTATAGATTTCTAAATGTGTTAACGTATCACTGCTTGGTTTTAACGCGCCTTCAATCACGTTGCCTTGTAAATCAACAACCACCATATCTTCAGGTTTCATCGTCTCATAAGCAACCCCTGATGGTTTGATGACCACATAGCCGCTATCTTCATCATAAGCGCTCACATTGCCCCACGTATAGATGACTAATTTTTCTTCTTTTAAAGACATATTGGCTTTATAAACTTCTTTTTTTAAGGCATCAAGCATCATTGACCAAATCCTTTAAGTCTATAATAGACATCTTGCATGTTCATGGTTTGTTTAAGTGTGTTAACATCTGTATCTTGATTGATATGAACAAACTCAATGTCCATCATTTCTGCAAAGTTTCTTAATACCTCAGCATCTAGATCATAACTCATCACCGTGTGGTGTGCACCACCCGCATGAATCCAACTTTCTGTGGCTGTTGAGAAATTTGGCTTAAGTTTCCACATTGCCGCTGCCACTGGTAAATTCGGCATAGACTTAAATGGGGTTAAAGCCTCACAATCAGAGACAATCATTCTAAAGCGTCCCCCTAAATCCACAATCGATACTTGTACAGCCTTGCCTTCTTTGGCTTCAAACACAGCACGCGCTGGGTCTTCTTTTCCGCCAATACCAAGCGGTTCAACTTTAATCTTAGGTTTGTTAGAAGCAATGCTAGGGCAGATTTCAAGCATGTGTGAACCTAACACATATCCCTCACCATTCTCAAAGTGATAGGTATAATCTTCCATAAATGAACTGCCTTTACCACCACCATTAGCCATCAGCTTAATGATTCTTAACAAAGCACTCGTTTTCCAATCACCTTCGGCTGCAAATCCGTAGCCTTCAGCCATTAAATCTTGCGCCGCAAGACCAGGTAATTGTCTTAATCCATGTAAGTCTTCAAAGGTTGTGGTAAACCCTTTTGCACCGTGTTCTCTTAATAGATGTCGGATTGCAATTTGTAGTTTCGCTTGATACTCAACCGCTTCAATGTTTTCGGTATCTATCTCATAGCGTTTCTTGTATTTATCCATTTGTTCACGCAGTTCATTTTGTGTCACAGCTTTCACACGATTGGCAATTTCTCCTGAACCAAACGTATTCACACTCCATCCAAACATCATTTCAGCTGAAACTTTATCGCCTTCAGTAACCGCAACATTACGCATGTTATCTCCAATACGAATGATGTTTAAATGCTTAGATTCTAACACACCCGCTGCGCTTCTTGTCCATTTTCGAATTTTTTCTAAAACAGATTCATCTTTATAATACCCACTAACCACTTTTCGTGCTGTCTTCATTCTTGTATGAATATGACCATGTTCTCGATCACCGTGTGCTGCTTGATTGAGATTCATAAAATCCATGTCAATCTCATCCCAAGGAATCGTTTCATTAAACTGTGTATGTAGATGTAGCATCGGTTTTTGCATTTGTTTTAACCCTCTGATCCACATCTTAGAAGGACTAAATGTATGCATCCAAGTGATGACACCGGCTACTTCATCATTGTGATTGGCTTCTTTAAATAACGCTTCAATTTCATCTGATGTTTTTAGTAATGTTTTAAAGCTGACCTCAGCAAAAGGTTGAACGGCTTTTGATAAGGTTTTTGCCATGGTTTTACCACGTTGTTCGATCGTTTCAAAAATGTCACTGCCATAGAGATGTTGTGTTCCTATGACCAACCAAAATTGATATCTCTTCATCATTGTCCCTAACCTTTCAACCGTTTTAAGCGTTTCATGACATCGTTATCGCCACGTCCAAAGTAATCATGTAACACTTTAAATTCATCATATATTTTTTGATATTTTTTTACATTTTCAGGGTTCGGTTTTACGGTTTCTTCTTTGACTTTCGCCATTTTCTCAGTGGCTTCCTTAATCGATTTATGACCGTCTTTGGCAACCACGCTAGCAAACATCGCGGCACCTAAGGCTGAGGTGTGTTCTGAATCAGCAATTTTAATCTCAATGTTTAATACATCGGCATAAATCTGAAGCAGCATTTTATTTTTGTTCGGTAACCCACCACTCACATATATCTCATCAATCGGCACACCGTGTGCTTTGTAGTTATCAATGATGATCCGTTTACCAAAAGCCGTTGATTCAATTAAAGCGCGATATATTTCATATGGTTTGGTGTTTAAATTCATACCAAGCATCATGCCTTGAACGTCCGCATCCACTAAAATTGAGCGGTTACCGCCAAACCAATCTAAGGCGAGTAAACCGGATTCACCAATCTTAAGTTTGCTTGCTTCTTGTTCTAAGTAAGCATGAATATCAAGACCCGCTGAAGTCGCTTCTTTTCTTGTGTTTTCACCAATGTAATCATCGACGAACCAAGCAAAAATATCGCCAACGGCAGATTGTCCTGATTCATATGCATAAAAGCCAGGTACGCTTCCGTTTTTAACCACACCACACATACCAGGTACCATGGTTTCTTTATCACCAAGTAAAATATCACACGTACTTGTACCCATAATCATCAACATTTGCCCAGCTTTATTTAGTCCCGCTGCGGGTGGTGAGACGTGCGCATCAACATTACCTGCTGCAACGACTGTGTTCTCACTTAACCCAAGAATCTCAGCCCACTTTGGCGTTAATGAACCTGCCTTTTGGCCGACATCAATGATATCGCCTTTGATTTTCTCATCAATGATATTTTCCATCCTTGGGTCTAGCTTTTTAAAGAAATCTTTAGAAGGAAATCCTTTTTCATGATGATACATTGCTTTATATCCTAATGTACATGAATTGCGCACAACATGATCAGTCATTTGTGATGTGACCCAATCTGTGGCCTCTAAAAAATTATCAACGTTTTGATAAAGCTCATAATCTTCTTTTAATACTTGCATGATTTTAGGAAAAAGCCACTCGCTTGAAATTTTACCGCCATAGCGGTTAATCCAATCGGTTTTTTCTTCATGCGCTAGGGCATTCAACTCATCAGCATATTTTTGCGCAGCATGATGTTTCCAAAGTTTTACCCAAGCGTGTTTATTATTACGATGGTTTTCATTAAATGATAATGGTTGGTTGTGTTCATCAACCGGCACAACCGTGCACGCAGTAAAGTCGATTGATAAGCCTATCACATCTTGTTTTTGAATAGCGCTTTCTTTCATTACCGCTGGTATGGTTCGTTTTAAAACTTCAAGATAATCATTAGGATCTTGAAGTGCATAATCATGTGGTAAGGGGGCATCATCACCAGGAAGATGGTCAGTAATGACGGCGTTTTTATACGCGTGAACACTACTTGCTTTAACCGATCCATCAGAGATATCAACTAAGACAGCTCTACCTGAGAGAGTTCCAAAATTGATGCCGATGGTATATTTTGACATATTATCACGCCCATTTCTTGTAAATGCTTACACAAAAATATTACCATATGTTTACTAAACTTTCAAACATAAATAAATAATTTTACTAAAACTGCATTGGTTATGGTACCGTTTACAATCTAACGTGGTTAAAAAATTGAAAATAATATAACTATTTTTACGTCGTCTATAACCGCTATTTAAAGACCTTTAAAATGTTTTGTTTTACTAGATTAGAAAACACAGAAAATCAGTGTCAAGATATTTATAAAATAAATAATGAAAAACGCCGTTCATAGAAGTCGATAAACCATGAACATTTTGCATAATGTTTACTAAATTTATCGCGGTGGCCAAAACCGGGCTTGCCCTTCTTATTTAAGCATAAAAAAATACATGCCAAACGGCATGCATGATAGATTACAAGGTGTGACAATCGTGGCACTTAGACTCATGTTGAAAGGGAAACCGAATTGGGATTAACATGCTTGCATGTCGGATTCGGTGGAAGGGGAAATCTAAGTCATTACCACAATTGCCACAATAAATATCATACCCCCTTATTACATGAAATACAAGGGGTTAATTAAAATAATTATATTTTTTTATGATTGTTTTCAATCCATAAAAAAACGCCGCAAAATGCAGCGTATTTATACAAGGAGTAATGATTGTGGGTTTGTTAGGGGAGTGCAATAACTGGGCTACACAATAAACAGGGGATGTCGGAATGTGCGTTATTGCTTATTTGTTAGGAAACTCGGGGACTGACTATCTATTTAAGGAAACTCCTTTAAGATATTGATCTGAGTCTTCATAGGGGACCCCACAATCATCACAGTTAATATCATACCCAATTATAGGTCATTTGTGAATAGAAAATTAAATCTTTTTTTTTATAAAATTAATAATAGTTTATTAAAATGATTCCCCCTAAAAAGTCCTAATTTTCTATGGTTGTCTTTAATAGTGGGTTATTAGCCATTTTATATGATTGTTACCAGCGGTTTTTAAACACTTCTGCAAAACCCGGTAAATGTTTAAAGTGCAAAATTTCTCCACCATCTAGCGTGACACTTCCGGTGTAATGACCAAACACTTGGTTTTGACAACTTTTTAAAACGAGTAAGTTGGTGTTATCTTTTCTCAGAAGTACTGGTTTAAAGATAACTTTAAGTCTTTGGTCCTCTGTTTGATATTCCCATTCTTTCATGTATTCTAATTTACCACGTTGGTTTTTTGGGATGTTGAATGTTCCGCGATCAAGTTTATGCGCTTTACCATCTACAAAAAACATGTCTTCACTCGCGTTTTTTTGATTTCCAAAGCCGTGGCCAATGTTCAACGCTAATAAGCGGTTGTTTTGATACCCTTGAGCAGCACCCCAATACCAATTTGATTTATATGGCCACACACCACGGCCAAAATCAATCATCGCTAGGGCATCATCAGCTAAGGTGTAGGTTTTTTCATGAAGCGTGAGTGTTCCTTTAGCACGCATGCCTAAGATTTTTTGGTTATAGTAAAAATGTGTTGGTTTGCTATCAAATGGCACAGCCATCACCATGCTATCATGAGGTAGTTTATCAAGCGTGATATCGCATTTAAATTCGTGACCATTGGTAAAATGTGGCCAATAAACTTTAATTGTTTTGACTTGTTTATCATATTTTATATGCATGCCAATCGATTTTTTTGCAATGGTGATTTCACCTGTTTCAGTTGAACAAGGCATATTGAAATCACCCTTACTCATAAACACTGTTTTTTGCTTACTATGAACTGTATGTGCTTTAAAATCCATCACAGTCACACTAAGTAAACCCATATACCCGTTATCAGCGATTACAATGCCGATGCCGTAATGATAAGTCTGAATATATAGATAGTCCCATTCTTTTATTCTAAGGGCACTAGCATGAATTTGAGGACGGTTATAGGCTTTCACAAGCTCGTATGCAAACCCTGCCTCTTTTAAATGGCCTTTTTTATCTAGTAGAGGTCCTTTTGAGAGTTTCTTTTGCATCACAATCTCTCCTTATGTGTGATTAAAAAAACTTGTTTTAATCACTGAATGATCTATCATGAAGGGCAGTCCTTTGATGTATACATCTTGTAACGTCCAGTTTTGATCAAATATCAATAAATCTGCATCATACCCTGCTTTAATGATGCCTTTTTTGGGTAGATTAAATACCTTTGCCGGGTTTAGTGTAAAAGGTTTTAAGACAGTACTAAAAGGCAGCTTGTTTGATTTCAGTAACGTTGTTAAAGCAGCTAGCATACTTGATACCGAACCCACCCCCATGTGGGTTAATACTCCTTGGTCGTTAAAGTTTGGTAGTGAGCCTTGTCCGTCTGATGAGACGGTAATTAAATCACTGTCAACACCTGCCTGAATCGCTTTAGGTATTAACGTTTCTACGGTTAAAGCAGGATCACTTACCGTGGAAGTGGTTAAATCAATTGGCGCCTTATATTTTTTGCTAAAGGCCATACACTCTTCAAACAGTTCAATCGATCGATTGACATGGGTTGGCAAGACTTTTTGTGCAGGCACATCGCTTATCTTTAGCATATCATAAATGGGCTTTAGTTTTGTATCTGATGCCCCAACGTGCATCACAAGCACACCGCCTTTATTAGAAAGCAAACCACCGACATGAACCCCGCTTAGCAACGCCGCAAGCGCTTGGGCTGTAGGGGCGTTAGAGCGGTGATCACTGATGGCGACTTCACCAGCACCAACAACTTCTTCAATGAGCATCATATCGCGTTCTATTGAACCGGTTAATGTTTTAAGTGGCATTTGATAAGAACCACTGAGTGCGTAGGCTGAGAATCCTTCAGCTTTCAGTGCTTTTGTTTTGGCGATTAGCGCATCTAAATCTCTAGAAAACCCATCTGTCCCAAGTAACCCTATTACCGAGGTGATGCCTGCTTTCACTAATGATTCTAAAGTGATTTCTGGTGTTCTCGATATTGGTCCTTGTTCACCGCCTCCTCCAAGCACATGTACATGCGTATCGATGATACCTGGTGTCATGAAGTAACCTGTCTTATCCTTAATGTCAACATCTAAGGGTATCTCATCGATATAATCGGCAATCTTAAGAATTTTAGTGCCACTCATTAACACATCTTTTTTACCCATATCTAAAGGCGATAGCACATGGATGTTTTTAATTAAGATCATCTTGAGGCGCTCCTTTATATTGTTTTAAAAACCTTATCATCCGTTTCATACCTGCCTTAGTTTGTGCGGTTGAACACGCTAAATTTAAACGAACAAACCCTTCACCACCAGGGCCAAACTGTTCACCAGGCGCAACCATCATGTTTTCTTGCTTAAACAATTGACAGGTAAACGTCTCGCCACTCATGTTGTAATCAGACACATCCACCCACAACAAATAGGTGCCTTCAGGTTTTATGATTTTTAAACCTTCACATTCACCGAGCATATCAATGGCCAATTTGTGATTCGCCTCAACGTGTATGTTTTGAGCATCGACCCAGTCATCGCAGGCTGTATAGGCTGTTTTGATTGCTTCTAAGGCAAAAAGGTTTAACCCACTTTGGAAACTGCCCTCATGATAGGCTTTAAAGGATTGTCTTAATTTATGATTACGAATAATCAGATGCGCACTTTTTAACCCAGCCAAATTAAATGTTTTACTTGGAGCACTCACAACAACCATTTTATCGTCTTTCATCCAATGGTGTGCGATTGAATAAAAGCGGTGTTGAGCGCTGATCAAATCTGCATGGATATCATCACTGATTAAAAGAACATCATATTGCCTGGTTAAACGCATCAATGTTAAAATTTCATCTTGTGTCCATACCCGGCCAACTGGGTTGTGGGGATTACAAAAAATCATAGTCTTAACACCCTGTTTAAAAGCGGTTTCTAAACCATCAAAATCAATGGTATACCCTTTATCATTTTTAACCAAAGGGTTGTTATAGACAATCCGTTGAGATTTTTCAATCAACGGTTTAAACACATGGTAAACCGGCGGTTGTATTAACACCTTATCCCCAACATCAGTAAAGATGTGAATCAGTGAACTAATGGCATTTAACACTTTAGAAGCCGATAAGACCCAATGTGATTGTATTGTGACATCATAGCGTCTTAAAAACCATGCCTTAACGATGTTGGCATACTCATCCCCTAGATGCGTATAGCCATATGCGCCGTGTTCAACACGCTTAGCCAATCGTTTTTTAATGGCTGGAGCGGTCTCATAATCAGAATCAGCAACTGAAAATACCAAGGCATCTTCTGGATGGGTGCTTTTTTTAAGCGCTCTGTCCCATTTAGCGCTATTGGTGTTTTGTCTATTGATCGTTTCAAATCTTTGC
>PWKX01000132.1 GCA_003559585.1 Mollicutes bacterium
AATGTAAGCATTTTCTTACTTTTAATTCATTTTAGCATAATTTCTATTTTTTTTAAATAGTTTCAAACATTTTCAATTAATTGAGATATTTCAATCTAGTGTTCTATTTAGAAAATGAATAGCGTATCTAACAACCATTTTATAAATAAAGTTGTTATAATGAACCTAAATTGAAATCATTATATTTTTATAAAGGGGAATTCAAATGAAAAAAACTGTGTATTGGAAACGTTTTGATTTTCGTGAAAACGGCTTTAAACTCGTTCAAATTTTAGAAGATGGTACCTTAATTGACACCGTTTATGAACACCGTGGTGGTGAACCTGAAGATTATGAAGCCATCACAAAAAACACCAAACAACTAACCGGTGAGATTGTGATCGAAAAGCTGAGCATGCTTGAGAATCCAATGCCACTCATGGACATGAAAAAACAGCTAAGCACCGAACAAACTTTTGACTTATCAGAGTGGTCTAAGGCAAGAGATGTCGTCTATAAACTTCAACAAGACACCCATGACGATTTAAGTGTTGATTATCATTCTGTGCTTAGATTAAAGAACGTTGAAAAAGATGAAGACGTGCCTGCTTTAGCTGGTTCTTATCAATATCCGATTGTGCCCTTACGCGTGGTTAAACAAAGTGGTAATGCGCTTCGTAAAAAGCATCCTGAGCAATTATCCATCGAGTTTGTCCCTGCTATCAATGAAAAACTTTACTTCCACAATTTACCAGAAAACGCTCATGTCAACATGACTGGTGATGATTTGTTTGCTCTAGATGTCTTACAAACCAAAAAACCGTATAATTATGAACAATTTTTAGATTACATCCATACCATGTTGTCAGATGTTTCTGAAAACTTAAGCCATTTTAAAAAACTTATTGAAAAACAAAGAGACCGCCGTGCCATGTTAGAAACTGATGAGATGGGCGATTTATATCCAAGATAATGACTATTTAAAGGCATGCTTGAAAAAGCATGCTTTTTTTATGATCAACCTTGTAACATGATGGCCTCATAACCTAACGATGAGGCTATATTGCTTGTGCTTGATTTTTTTTGTTTATCTGATTTCTAAGTAAGGGCATGGCACAAGTGAATACTAAAGAATACGCTATTAAACATAAAAAAATTAGACGTCAATAGCACATGAAGATAAGTCTATATACTATTAAAAAAGGTATGATTCAAACATTAACTGTTGATCATACCTTTAGCTTATTATATGGCGGAGGGGAGGAGATTCGAACTCCCGCAACGCGTGAACGTTCTACTAGCTTTCCAAGCCAGCCCCTTCAGCCACTTGGGTACCCCTCCAGATGTTTCATAGGCTTAGCCTTTTGTTATTTTAACACGTTAAGCCCAGAAGATAAAGCATTAATGATATCTGTGGGTAAAATTGTCGCTTCATGTTTGGTTTTTAAGACGTGTTTAGTCGCATGGGTTTGAAGCATCACCGCTTGAATGAGTGCATGAGGCAAATCATGTGGGGTTTGTTTTATAAAGGTAGCCACGATGCCGCTTAACACATCGCCTGACCCTGCTTTAGCGAGTGCAGGTAACTTAACTGGGATATAATACCGTTGATTCTGATGGGCGATGATGTTGGTTACACCCTTTAACAAGACGGTCAATCCTTGATCAGTTAGCTGTTTCATGTAATTAAGGGGGTCAGTTTTAACGGTTTTAGATGAGACATCAAACAAATGGGCCAATTCTCCCATATGGGGTGTGATCACAACCCGGGACATATCTAAGGTTGAATGCAGCCATGGTTTTAAGTAATGCAAGCCATCAGCATCAACGATGATGTGTTTCTTTAACTGAATACAGTGTTTTAACAACGCCTTATAGTCATCGTTTTCACGACTTAAACCAACACCAAAAACGATGACATCAACTTTTTGTAACATGTGATAGACCTCTTCAACATCATTTGTGCGGTGTTTTTGGATTTCCGGGGTTGAGATTGGGATGAGTTTAGCGGTTGAGTCATAGGCAATTTTAACAAGTCCAGTGCCTGATGATAAGGCGGCTTTTGCGCTCAAATAAGGCGCACCCTCCATGCCTTTATGACCACCAATGATTAAAGCCATGCCGTAGTCGTATTTATGGGTATTTAGCCTACGCTTTTTAAGGGTTGCTTTGTGCAGGGGTAAGACGGTTTGGAACACGGTTTGTTGATGTGGCTTAATGCCAACATCAATCGCATAGATATTCCCGTGATAATCAGGGGCATCTTGCATGAATGTGCCTGGTTTATATGGGTAAATCACATAGGTTTCATCGGCTTTGATGGTGTCAGGGTAGGCTAAACCATTACTGGCATTGACGCCTGTAGGGATGTCGATGCTAATCACATGGCAATTTAACGCGTTAATATGATTCACAGCGGCTTGATATACACCGTCAAGTGGACGGTTTAAATGAATCCCAAACAGCGCATCGATGACGATCTCATGGGTTAGCTGTTTAGGGATAGCTTTTAGTGTTTGAGTTGGGTCGATTTTCACAACATCATCCAATGTTTTTAAAGCTTGTTTAACCGGTGGTGAGGCATGGGTTTCATCGCCAATAAAAACGGTGGTAACCACAGGCAAGTGTTGTTTTAAATAATGCGCAAACATTAACCCATCAGCGCCATTATTGCCGGGTCCAGCCATCACTAAAACATTGGGTTTTTGTTTTAAATGACCCAACTGCTTGAATTGTTCAAACAACGCCTTTGCCACACGGTCTACCAACATAAACGCATCGATATCTAACCGCTTAAGTGTCGCTTGATCTGCTTGTGTGACATCATCGACAGATAAAACAGTTTGATGTGTCATAAGCCCTCCTATTTCGTGCCAAACAACCGGTCACCTGCATCACCAAGGCCAGGCACAATGTATTTATTGTCATTCAGTTTTTCATCAATCGCAGCTAAGTAGATGCTCATCTTAGGACAGGATGTTTCTGTTTTCTTCACACCCTCAGGGCTACCAACAATGCCAATGAACCGGATATCTTTAGCCCCAGCTTCAACCAATATATCATAAGATGCTTTCACGCTGCCACCCGTGGCAAGCATCGGGTCTAGTAACAACACAGTCGCATTTTTAACATCAGGTAGTTTGGTATAGTATTTAGCAGGGATAAAGGTGGTTTCATCTCTGTATAACCCAATATGACCAACCTTCGCATGTGGAATCAACATATGAATCGCATCAGTCATACCTAGACCCGCTCTTAATATCGGGACAATCACGATATCAGTGGCTAAGGTTTCAGCTTCTGTTTTGGCTAAAGGGGTCTCAATGTTGATAATATCAGTTTTTAAGTCTTTGGTGGCTTCATAACACATGAGCCCTGCAATTTCATTGATCGATTCTCTAAATAACTTTGAATCGGTTTCTTTTGATCGCACAATGCCTAACTTACTTTTGATTAATGGATGGTGAATGACTTTTGTTTGCATAAAGCACCTCTATTTTTATTTAGTTTTATTATATTCATTTAATGCTTAAACCACAAGTTTTCCATAAAAATAACCGGAAAAACCGGTTATATTTTAGGATAATGTTGACGGTAAAGGGTTAAAATACGGGTCGCTAAAGACGATAAACTTTCATGTTGGTTTTCAATGATATAATCAATGTGATCAAGCGCATACTGATGGAAGCGGTACGCGTCTTTTTCAATACGCTGTTCAACATGAGCAGGGTCATCGCCGCGCTTAATCATGCGAAATCGTCTTAAATTTTCAGGAGATTCAATGTAAAAGAAAACGGCTTTTGATCCGAGTTTTTTATAGATGACATTCGCGCCCTTAGGATCAACGATCAAGACTTTGTTTGGGGCAAAATCATTATAAGCTGTGCCGTACCAATGTTCGTTATAATAAACCGTTTCTAAAAAGAAGCCTTTTTCTTTTTTATCTAAAAATGTTAATGTATCTAAAAAATGATAATCAACACCATCTACTTCGTTGGCGCGAGGTGGTCTGGTGGTATTGGTGATCATTTTGGAAAAGCCACGGTCTTTAATCAGTATGTTTGCAATTTCAGTTTTTCCGCTTGCGCTTGCGCCAATCATGACCAACATTAAACCACCTCATTTTCTTAAAAATTGTAACAAATTTAACTAGATATGAAAAGCCATCTTTGCTATTTTATGAAAAAAGACTCACAATTTCATTAAAATCACCGCATCGTCTTGTTCAATGAGCAGTGTTTCTTTAGTTAAAGGGCCCTCCCATATCTTCACCTGATCATCTTTAATCACACCAATTGGAATCAGTGTTTGATCAT
>PWKX01000192.1 GCA_003559585.1 Mollicutes bacterium
CCCCTCGACATTATATCCGAGACCCTCATGACGGAAGTTTCCTGTATCCCCCTTCCAGTTCTCAAGCCAATCAATATCATATAGAAGATTGGCTCCCAGTTTTTGGACTGGGAGCCTTAATATATCCCTCAAGTATCTCACGTTCTTCTCCCGAATATCTTTCGAGCAATCATAATGTCCAAGATTGTAGTATTCTGCAAAACCTGTTTCTGTCGCTATAGCAACACCGAGTATATATCCGTCATTTCGGTATACTCCTGTTCCTTTGTCACTGATATTTGGGTCGTATGTTTCTATGTCAACAGATATTACTCTTGCTTTACTCAAGTCGGGATACCTATTCATCTCTTCACCACCTCATATTCTGGAAGTCTTTCATCTGCAAATTCTAACCACAACTGTATCATAATATTCCCACATCTCCTTCACTATCAAACACAGCGATCTCATGCGTTAATTGAGCAATCGCATTGTCGAGTTTCTTCCGGTTCATGGTACCACCGATACGTGATACCAACTCTTTCTTTCTGTAGATTTTGCCCTTCTCAAGAGTACGGAGAAGATCAAGAACTTGCTTCGTGGTCTCCGATAACTGCTTTTTCCTTCGTTCATAATGTCTGCCTTCTTCCATTACACCCTCAGTATATCATCATATCCTGATCTCCCTGTACTATACACGATATGTAAATTCTTTCTCGCTCTAGTACAACCAACATACAGGCACCGCATCTCACTGTCTGGGTTCCTTTCTACATTCTTACGAACATTCCGTGTTATGTCCATCATCAATACTACATTGTCTGCCTCACCTCCTTTCACTCCGTGAATTGTGGATACATGAAAATTCGTATCCTTCTGGTGCCCCTTTGTCTTAATTATATTTCGGTAGTAATCTAGGTCTGATACATCAAAAGACAAAGCCTCATACCAAGGTGTTCCACGCTCGTAGTCAATTCTCAGGAACTTCCGCACAAGTAGTTCGTCATCTATATCCAATTCCTTTCCGCTTCTCTTTCTCTCATAGCAATTTATGGCGTGTATCATATTCTGGTGTATACTGCGCTTGTGCTTGTGGGTGAACACATACCCATGACCTTTCAGTATATCACTATACTGTTTCAGAAAACAGTTATTTCTGCTCAACAGATACCACGATTCATCTTCAGTCAGCGGAACAGAGTCAAGGGTATTGTGATAGTAGATACCTCCCCCTGCTCCTACAGGGTCAAACACCTTATCAACTCTCTTCCCAATTAGATTAGTAAACCTCTTGGAGTATTTCAGTAACTTATCCTGCATACGGTACGACTTATCCAATATCACCCTATCACCGGGCAGAGAGAGAAATGTGTCTATATCTGACCCGCTCCACTCATAAATTGCCTGGTCGTCATCCCCTCCTATGAAGATTTTTTCGCAGTTACGGAAGGCAACTTCGCAAAAATTCCATTGAAGGCATGTTAAGTCTTGTGCCTCATCAATGATAGCAACCTTCACAGGGAGGGGTTCATTACGTGCAATGAACTCAAGGAGCATATCATCAAAGTCCTTAACCCCAGCCCACTCCTTGAACTTAATATAGTTATGCTCCACGAAATTTGCTTTCCACTGGTCAATAGTATCATCATATATACTAGCGGTTTTCGGATTGTTGTTTTTGAGAAAATAGTAAAATAGGTACTGGTCATCAGTGTGGTAAAATTCCTCTGTATAATATCCTGTGAACCGCATACCAAGAGCTTTAGAGAACTGCTTGTAGTGGTGCTTGCCTATTACCCTTTGTCTATTATACCCGAGTACAGAGAACGCTATCGAGTGCAGTGTACGGAAAAATTTGAACTGTGCATGGGTAAACTGTTTGAACTTTTCCAATGCACGTTCCTTACCCTCATATGCTCCCTTCTTGGTAAAAGACACAAAGGCAATCTCTTCTGGTGCATAAGTTTTCAATAAATCCTTCAATACTCCGATGAGGTACGTTGTTTTCCCACACCCAGGGGCACCAAAGATAGTGGTTATATTCTGCATCTAAACTCTCCTAATCAGCATAATAATACTGTATAGAACGCAATCCCTTTTCATACTCAAAAGCCAAAGCACACCTTGTACCTCTGTATCCAGATGATGAATGCCAGTAGTCAATTTGTGCAAGGGTAGGACACACCCTCACCACAACCCCCCGAAACTCATCACTCATCCCCCAAGATAGTGTCTTTTGTTTATGGAGATGTCCTATATGGAACTCACGGTATTTTGTATGCGACCAAAGCACAGGTGCTTCATCCGCCATAATTAACGGTAAATCACGCATCTGTATTGCTTTACCTTTTACTTTCCCATGCGCAAGTCCTAAAAGCGTATCACCGACCTTTATATACTTACGGTCACTCGGACTCATATCAATAAACACATCCTTGGAGTTACGGAAGTATTTGCTAAGACCTGCCATCAGAAAGAACACCTGCTCACTGTCATGATTTCCGGGAATTTGCACGACTTCTACGGGTGCTATGGTAGAAAGCATATACACCGCATCAATCAATGTGTCCATAGCAATCATAAATGTCTTTTTAATCCGTGTATCCTCATCCTGCAAGGTATTGTTTACGGTCGTGTTCATGGCGTTATTCACATTGAAGAAATCATTCCCTGTCGGTAGGATAAACTTTTGTACCGACATATCAGCGTACCTCGAACAGAAAAACTCCACAGCCTTGAGATACTCCCTCTGTGATGTTCGTATGTCATAATGACCACCCCCTGTTTCATCACCCCAAGACTGTTGTCCAAAGTGGAGGTCGGGTATCTGTATTTCCACGGTAATTTCATCACCCTGCGGAGACCGAGAAAACTTTGGTGTTTCATGCTTCTCGATAATATTCTTGAAAATCTCCCCTGCGTCCTTCGGGTTTATGGTTTTTGGGTTAAATATAGGCTTCCAAAGTATCTTAAACTGCCAACAAGGGTTATCATCATTCCCCCATTCATTCGTGGTGATAGTCGCAGGGAAATATTCGTCTAGTGAAATGTCACAATGTTTAGCCATATCCTCTGCTGTGGACAATCTTTGATGCGAATAACCACGAGTAGTTATAGTACCATCCTCTGCCACTTCCCTATTTATCACTTTCGCTTGTTGCATAAGATGTTTATTCAGTATCTCCCTACATTTTCGTTTATACGTATTACGTGCCCAACTACATTTTGCATCTCTAAGAAACTGCTCGTACATACTGTACAACTCTTCTGTTGTCGAAGCTCCCCGTGAAACATACCTACGTATCACATCATTTTTTGACATAGTGTTCTCCTAATAATCTTCTTCATCAAATGCTTCAAAGTCAGGTTCAAAACCCTCTTCTGCCTGATCTCTCACCTGATATTCCTCTACGAAATTCTTCGCAGCAGTGATCGGTAGACCCAAAACACGAAGCTGTCGCTTCTTCTCGCCTATGGCAATCCATAACTTTGAAGGTTCAGCACCAATATCACGAAGCACTCCATGTAACTCTGTCATAGTGTAGTATCGGAAATTCTTACTCATCACAAGATACTCAAGTAAATCCCTAGCCCGGAAGAATATCATCCTATCTTTTTTCCTGACATACGCACGTTTCATGGTGATCTCTTCAGGTCTCGTGGCTTTAGCCCTGTTAAAAAAGAACTCAAACATGTGCCCCTTGAGCATTGTCATAGGACTCATATCATCATCAGGATGGACATTCATCTCTTCTATCTCATTCAAACTCTGATTCACAATTTTGAACCATTGCGTTTGCTTGAGTTTCGGTGGAAGGGTATGCAGTTCACGGAAGCACTTTGACAGGAACGCATCCTGTTTTATGATGTCCTGTTCTGACGAAAACCTCAGGCGTTTCCACTCGTCCGCTCCTTGCAGTCGTATCTCCCACTCGTAGTAAGGCTCGTTCGTTTGTATCTGATACATTTTACCATATTCAAGAATGGAAAAATACCCATCCTCTTTACCAACCCCATACTCCCGTGTTCTACACAAGTTTCGATTACAGTAATCGCATATTGGGGGTTGTTTACACTTATACTGATAATCCCTTTTACGCAGGGAAGATATGATGGTCTGCTCTAATTCACCACCGCTTAACGGTTTGTGTAGAGAAGAATTTACATCATAGAGCATTTGCTCCCAATACTGCTCATCTTTTTTCTTGAGATAAATACCAAAGGAAAACAGAAATTCATTCCTGTTAGACTCATCCCCGAAGGGGTTCAATATAGACAACGTCTGGATGCACGGAGGTGCATCCCG
>PWKX01000201.1 GCA_003559585.1 Mollicutes bacterium
ACAATTTTAGCCTCTATCGTTTTTGGTGGAATTCCCGCGGAATAGCTGTGCGCCTCAATAGCGAGCGAAACTGCGTCTATTTTTTGGTCGGGAAAATCAACTCCGGATAGAAACTCTGCAGCTTTTCTGGCAGCTAAAGTTGAGGCTGTTTTACGGTCGGGGTGATCTTTGGGTAGGATTACGCAGTCGTGCAGCCAGGCTGCGGCCACCACAATTTCATCATCGGCTGACTCCTCTTCGGATAGCTGTTTCGCCGATTTTACAACTCGTGTAATGTGGGCGATATCGTGGGCAGAATCAGTTTGATCGTAACAATGGTGTAATAAAAAATCTTTGTAAATGCTGGTTTCCATTAGTTGATTGAAGTTTATTTTTCTCTTAACAAAAGAATTTATTTTACAATCATAAACTTTTTGAGGTGAGAATCGCTACCTGAAAAGATTCGAGCGTAGTACACTCCGGAAGTGACATGAGGCATGGAAAATTCGGCCGCTTTTGAATTTATATCTTGTTGTTTAACTCTTTGTCCAAGGGTGTTATAAAACTCTACACGATCTATTACTGAAGAAGAACGAATTGTAAAAGAGCCTTCTGTAGGGTTTGGGAAAAGATTTACAAATCCACTTCCAACCGGTGTACCTTCTACCATAAGCGAGACTCCGACCGGTTTAGACCAATTACTTCCTGCTCTTACCCTGTATATAAAGGAATCAGACCCGGTAAATCCCTCTTCGGCCAGATAGGAAAAGCTGCCATCCGATTCAAGTTGAAGTAAACCGTATCGTGGTGGACTCACCAAAACAGCTTCCATCGGAACGCCATCCAGTGAAAGATCATTTTGCAACACCCCGTTTTCAGCTGAAACTGTATTTAGAGCTCCGGTACCAAGTTCATAAAAGTTGGTTTTGGCAATTGGGTTTCCGGGCAGACCGGGAAGCTCTTCTTGCATTACGATATAACTGGCCTTTCTATATTCAACAGCATCTAATGCATGGTTCCAGTTATCCCAGCTATATCGGTCAGACGTTTCGTGCGAAAAATCACGATAGAAGATACCTACATTGATGCCTTCAGAAGTTCTTGTTTCTGTCTCGGGAGTAGATCTGTCATCATGCATAACCTCTTTTTGACTCGGGTCTGTAAAGTTTAACAGCGACCACGGCAGGCGAATTTCAATGCGGTCATTAAACAGTCGAACACCATCGGTACTACTTGGTGGAGTATTTAACCGGTTTATCCCAAGACTTCCTATATCCTGAACTTCTTCGCTTTGTATATCATTTTTCCAGCGAATCAGATTCCACGGCGCACCATCAGTTACTGTTGAACGATATTGCTGTTCCGGGGATGAAACTCCATGCCAAATTCCAAAAAGATCATAAGATTCAGTTACGTAGAGTTCCGCTTTGTAATTTGTAATCATAAGCGCAAATTCTGCTCGGTTATCAATGGTTTGACCGTTTGGCAGAATTGATTCTCCCAAATCCTCATCGTATGTATCAAGAGAGATCCACACAGTGTCATTTTCTGCGATATGGTTAGGAATATCCATATGAAGATGGAGGTATGAATAGTCAGCTCGGGCTGATATCCCTTGAATAAGCTCATCATCACCAAAATCTTTCCATCGGTCCATGCCGTCATCCGTTTTTTTAAACCCTATCAAGCCAAAATTTTGTTCAGCAGCAGTAGCGTTATGCCAGATGATCCGCCGTTCGGGATCGATGTCAAATGGATCCGTAACCCAGGTACGTTTGAACCACTCATCCATCCACGAAAACTGAATACCGCCACCGGCACCGGCCTGGTGGATATTTTTCAGCATCCGAAGATTATTTTTACCCTGTTCCAGCTCTGAGTAGCCTCCATGATGGATTCCATTGTGAGCATACTGGGCAACACCCCAGCTGGATGAGCCACCGAACTCCCCCAAAATTAAAGGGAATCGATCGTAGTGATCATTTAGATATGTTAAGTATCCGAGGTAGCTGTTTTGGCCGATATGATCCTGGAACGGTGTGTATTTCGGGTCGCGGCTAATGTAGTTGGGATAGTATGGATAGGCGTGGTAGGAGGCAAAAAATCCTGCCTCGGCATTTTCAATATCGATGTTTTTGAAATCGATGGAGGCACTAACTTCATATTCGTTCTCTTCGAATGGATGAGAAAGTGGATCGAGTGTTGGCCAACTGGATGCCGATATTGGCCGCTGTGTTTCGTAATGCTCCATTTCATAGGTTAGCAGATGATCCATTCGGGCAACAAGCCAAGCCTCTGAAGCCTGTGTATTTTCAATAGATAGATAGTTTCCGGAGTAGGATGTTATCCCGGCATGTACTTCGTTGGTATGCAAAACTTCCGGTGGGTGGATTTCACGGCCAATGATATACCCAATGAGCCATGGAGATGTATCGACAGTGTAAGTGCCATATGCTTTTCCTTGCCGCTCCGAAATTGTAACATCACCATGGACTGCACTTACATTTTCTTCGATCTCATTCTCAAAAAAATCGGTTAAATAGTAGAGGTCTTCATCGTAACCGGGCAACTCTTCTTCGAGCCAAACACCCTGGAAGAAAAAGAGCGGATGATTCGGGTTAGCTTCATTGAAACGGTTTAGCTCTTCGTAAAAACGCGGGAAATGGAGAGTATATATTCGAATGGTGTTGAAGCCGGCATCCCTGATCTGCTGAAACCAACGGGCATAATCATCAGCAGTTGCGGCCAATTGTCCGGGAAACGTTCCGGGTACGGCTACACCAAGATTCGTACCCTTAATGAATAGAGAACTATAACTTTCACCATTCCAGACTGTGATATGGGTTTCGTTTGTCGAAAATGGAAATGGCTGATTTTGACTAGATGCGTCCTGAGCAATACTCGGTTGAGATAAAAGAAAAATTTTAAGAATTAAGAAAAACGTAAACCTAAATAATAGCATAGCTCTTGATGTAAATTACTGCCATTTAATGGACTTCTATTTAAAAACGATAACGGATACCGGTTTCGAATGTGTAGATTTGTGAAAAGTCGGGAAAGGCTTGTAGTTCCTGGAATGTCCACCGGAACTCGCCAAACAGTTGAAATCTCTCCCTGAATTTACGATTCCCAATCACCCCAACGTAGTAGGATTGAGAAAAACGATCATCTATGGAGCCATCAATCAATCGTCGTTCATCAGGTGAAAAACCAAAGCCACCAACAAGTGAGGCGTACGTTTCAGGGTTGCCAAAATACCGCCGGGCAATAAAGTTTACGGCGGTAGAGATATTACCATTTTGCGGGGTAACAAATGGCCGAATGCTGAAAAACCAGTCTCTCCAATATTTGCTTAATGAACCGGTATAAATCAGTACGTCGTCATCAGTAAACTTCAGGTAACGAAGGCCTATGGAACCCTCGGATGCCCACGGTAGCTCTCGGTAAAGCTCCGCTCCTGCACGCCATTCGGGAAACAAAATGCTGTTTGAATAACCGGCGTTTAAATAGGAGTACCATTTGGATGAAATTCGAGGATAAGCATCCAGTTCAAATTGGTAACCGGTTGTATCAAAACGATGATCAACATTCAGGCGTCCTATTATAGGGCCAAAATCCGTGAGGCGGTGATACTCAACATATATACGCTCACGGGAATCAAAATCGACATTATAATCGTCTCGGGAGATTCCGAACACCACCATATTTCTTCTTTCATCACTTTGGATAGTTTCTCGAATGGCACCTGTGTCATCGGGATCAGCACCAAGGTTTTCAGCGGTTTCCAGGTTCTCGAGAGCGAGTGAGTATTGATTGAGCTCCTTTAAAATCACTGCTCGTTTTATATGTAGATCGGCACTTTTTGAATCTAACACGATAGCATGGTTGGCAAATTGCAGAGCCACTTGAAAGTTGCCTGACCATTGTTCCACATCAACTCTTGCCGATAGTGCATCTACGTAATCGGGCTCCCGCTCGAGTACATACGATAATTGAGTACGAGCTTCTCGATAGTTTTGATCCCATGCATACGTTCGGGCAAGCAAAATGCGTACGTCGTGATAATCAGGCTCCTGGGATAAAATTTGTCGGCTTAATTCTCTCGACTCACTGTAGTTCCCATCAAAAGCCAGCTCCCGAGCTTCTTGAAATGCAGCATCCACATCCGTGATATCCTGGGAATTGGCAGTTGACGCTCCTAGGGCAGAGATAATAAATACGGAAATAAGAGCAGTTTTGATCGGTATCACGCGTTTATAATTGAATTGATAAAAGTGACGGTAAGGTATAACGTAAACCTCCAAG
>PWKX01000090.1 GCA_003559585.1 Mollicutes bacterium
CCACCGCCCAATTGACCGGCAGTATTATTTCCCATACCCATCAAAGTACCATCACTGGTAATAAACAGACTGTGATCTCTTCCTGCCGCTGCATATAAAACGTCAGTGAAAACCTGAAACGGCTCGGTTCGTGATAAGAGTGTTCCATCACCCAGCTGCCCGGAAGCATTACCACCTACTGCCCAGAGGGATCTATCTGATTTTATGTACAATGTAAAGCGTTTACCAGCTGTTACATGAACCACATCCGTATCGATCTGTACCGGGTTCAGGTGACGAATATCCGTGGTGTCACTACTCAACTGACTGTCGGTATTCCTGCCCATTCCCCATAACGAACCATCATTCTTGATATACAGGCTGTGCCAATCACCGATTGCAACCTGTTTCACATCTGTGTCAATCTGTACCGGAATAATCCTCGTTTCGGACGTTCCATCACCCAGCTGACCTTCACTGTTATCACCCATGCCATAAAGGGTTCCGTCTTCGGTGACAAAGATGCTATGATTTTCACCCCCGGAAACTCCGCTGACATCAGATGCGATCATTACAGGTGTGTGCTGGTCAGTCGCTGTGCCGTCACCAAGCTGTCCATGAAAGTTGTAGCCCATTCCCCAGAGCGTTCCATCATCTTTTATCAGCAGACTGTGCCAGGAACCTGCAGATATCACTCTTACGTCATTTATGCTGAACGAAGGATCAAACCGATCAACCTGGGTACCGTCTCCAATCTGGCCATTATGATTGTAGCCCATTGCAAATAACTGATACTGCTTCACCTCAAACACAGCGGTAACGCTTTTTTCATCATCGACGGTTATTACTACCGGGTTTTCGGTTCCTTCTACATCTCCTTCCCAACGAACAAACAACCAGTCCTCATCCGGTTCAGCGGTCAAGCGTACTATAGTTCCATGCTTATAGTCGGCCGTCGCCGGTTCTTCGACAATCTCTTCGGTTACCGAACCATCCCCTTCTACATGGATGGAAAGCGGATATTCTATCAACTCAAATACAGCCGTAACACTTTTTTCATCATCGACGGTTATAACCAACGGGTTTTCGCTTCCTTCAGCAGAACCTTCCCAACGTACAAACTGCCAGCCCACATTCGGTTCGGCTGTCAAACGTACCGTAGTTCCATGCTTATAGTCGGCCGTTGCCGGTTCTTCGACTATCTCTTCGGCTATCGTACCATCTCCTTCTATCTGGATAGAAAGCGGATATTCTCTCAGCACAAAAACAGCATTTATGATTATGTCACGATCAAAAGTCAGAGAAGCTGTGCTGGAATTTCCCTCAGCATCTCCTTCCCAGCGAACAAATACCCAGTTTTCATTCGCTTTCGCAGTAATATCGATCTGGGTTCCTTTATCAAATGTACCATTGATTGGATCTACTGTTCCTCCCTCCTCAGGTGTGACGCTTACAGATAAATCGTAACTGGGCGTCGAACTTAAAAAGTTGCAGCTGATTGTTGACACAACAACCAGTGCCGTAAGGACATAACAAAATAATTTCATAGTAGTTTACCTAAAAGTTTAACCTTTTTTTTATGGATATATTTTCGCCTATTTCATATAAGCGTATTGCATGATTATTACTATTCACAACATCCATGCCAAATGACTGAGATATAGTCAGATATATCTGCACATACTATTATAATTGTGCTTGTACTGCAGTATTTAAACCATAAATAACCTGCATACATTTATTCTAATCACACGAATACAGATAGGATGTGCTATGGTCACGGAATGGCAGGTATCCTCACACCCCTCCCGTTTGATACTGGACCTTATATTTACAGATTGTAATGCAGCAATTGTGTAACCATGGGTTAGCCGGGTAAAATGTACACACCAAATCGTTATCCACGATATCCCCCACTCCTGTTCGATATAAGAGCGACCCGGGCGCACATAAAAAAAGCTGAGCCCCGAAAACGGGACTCAGCTTATAGTTACGTAATGAATTCGTCAGAATTCACAATGTTCGGTAGTTTCCGGAAGTATTCCGGGCTTCTACCCTTTATTTCAGATTTTTCATGGTGGTGACGTGATTCTTGAAATCGAAATAGAGATTAGTATCTTCACGGCCTGCCGGGTAACAAATATTCCCGCCAAACTCCCAGCACTTGGTACCGTCTGCTGTGAGTTGCCATAAGAGGTTGCCATCCAACCGGATAGATTCAGCGTGTTCATAGAGAGCATTATACATCGTACTCACACGCTCATCACCCCATCCAGGAAAGCCAAACTCTCCCATTACGAACGGTTTACCGGAGCTTTCGGCTATTTTTTTATGGTCATTCAGCCAAGCCCGCTGTGCCCGCAGCAAATCAGCATTTATAGCAGTACCAAAACCGAATTCGTTTGGATACCAATGCGCATTACCAAAGTCAATTTCAGGAATTGCTGTGTTCATAACGTAGCTTGTTCCTTCGTTTGCACGGAGTGCATACGTATTGCTGTATTCACCAACGGAATAGACAGATGGTGTTCCCTCATCAAATCCCTCTTCACCGGTAGAGACCATGTGGTTTGCATCTATTGATTTGATGTAATGCGCTATCTCCTGATACCAGTTACGCAATACGATCGGATCGGCACCACGATTTCTGCCTTCATTCATTACTTGCCATGCTACAATAGCCGGTTCGTCTTTGTAGGCAACTCCGGTTACCGTATTTACACGGTTCAGCAACATTTTGATATAATCTTTATACCATTTTTGAGTGTCGCTGTTGGAAAGGAAGAACGCCATGTTGGTAGAGGGGTCTGAAGCGCCTGCCCAGGTATTGTACTGGCAAATACCACCCAATTCATCCCAGTAATTTATAAACGGAATGATAAAACCAATCCCGCGCTCTTTTCCTTTGGCGATGACGTTATCCAGGTCTCTGAGTGCAGCTTCACTATATTCACCTGGAGCTGTCTGGATGACATTTTCATTCGAATCATTCTTGCTGTAACCGCAATCATATCCGTCATAAAATCCCCACATCCGAATCACGGTAATACCCGTATCCTCAAAGAGATCCAATGCCCGATCAACCACAGCCGAGTTTAATTTTTCATAGTTCGGCAGGTAGTAGGCATTTGTGCCGGCGAAGTGCATAACATCCCCTTCTAATACAAAGTTGGAGTTATGAACCTGGACAAAGGAACTGTAAGGTGGTGGTGATGATACCGGTTCCGACTTGGTCGTAAAACTTCTTGTATCGGACCACTCGTTACTTTCTCCGCTGACCCTGACTCTCCAGTAATACTGTTTCTGATAGTCAAGGTTATTAGCCTGGTACGTTGTTCCGAACTCTTGAGACGCTACATGCAATGGTGAAAATGTGCTGTTATCAGCAAGCTGAAACTCATAACCGCTCGCACCAAACACTTCTTCCCACTCAAATTCCGGATTGATCGCAAGATCAAATGCATTGTCAGCAGGATCGCGTAGATTGACGATTGTGGAAGGTTCCGGATCAGAGTCTTCTGTTTCGGTTGTAAAACTCCAGACGTCAGACCAGGTTTCGCCTTCGGTATCCCCGGAGACTTTTACTCTCCAGTAGTATTGTTCCTCATGCATAAGGCCTTCCGGTGTAAAGGAAGTCCCGGCAACCGTTTCTTCTGTAATTACAGAATTAAACGAGCTGTTATCGGAGAGCTGGTAGGTATACGCACTGGTTCCTGAAAATGCATTCCACGTGAATTCAAGATCCGTAGAAACGTTATCAGCATTATCAGCAGGAGTTAACAATGTGACTGCAGTGGCCGGTTCCGGTTCTGATTCTTCTGTTCCGGTGGTGAAGCTCCATGCATCTGACCAGGTTTCACCTTCGGCATCCCCGGAGACTTTTACTCTCCAGTAGTATTGTTCCTCATGCAACAGGTTTCCCGGTATATAGGAAGTCCCGGTAACCGTTTCTTCTGTAATCACAGAACTAAATGAGCTGTTGTCGGAGAGCTGGTAGGTATACTCACTGGCATCAGATATTGGTTCCCATCTGAATTCCATTTCTGTAGATACCTTGTCAGCATTATCATCCGGGGATAACAACGTAACCGCAAGTTCTGTATCTGCGTTACCTCTTCCGGTTGAAAATCTCCAGGCTTTTGACCATGAGCCGGCATTGTTCTGTTTATTCGGAAGCACTTTCCAGTTGTAGGTCATTTCCGGTGTCAGCGGGGGAGTCATAATTGAAGTGCCGGATATGGTTGTATCCATAACCGGGGTATCATATGAAACAGAGTCGGAAAG
>PWKX01000102.1 GCA_003559585.1 Mollicutes bacterium
ATGAGTGATTTACAGCTTTTTATGCGTGCATTAAAAGCAGGCACGTTGGTGAGCGTTGAAACATTAAATATGATGTGTGATGATGCTTATGCCTTTTTCCCGGGGTTATCTTATGGTTACGGTGTTTGGAACATTAAACCAACCTTTCTGATGATTCCTAAATCATTTAAAGCATGGGGCGTCATTGGAGTTTTGGGTGCTTTTATGTTTTATCATCCTGAGACTGAAACCATTTTAATCGGTACGTTTAATCATACGAAATATGAGAAAAAATCTGTTCGCTTTACGATGAAAATGATTAAAACATTACTAAAATCCTAAAAACATTTAGCTTTATGAAGATGATTTGATTATAATATAATTATCAAAACAGCTTGTTGATTGCGAGGTCCCTTTGTTTGAGTGCTTAAATGTGAATAGCACATTGATCATATAATATATGTTGGGGGTTAGGCAATGGATGAAAAAGAAATGATTGAACATATCATCGGTGGTGTTTCTCGTAAAGAAGGTTTTTTAAAATACCAAGGGTATCGATTATTTTTTACAAACAAACGGTTGATTTTTGCGAAAATGACCAAGGAGATGCGCAAGCAAGAACAAAAAGAGATGTTAGATGGTTTAAAGGGAAAAGGTTTTAAAGCGAGACTAGGCGCTGTGATGACTGGTCATAAAGCATTGTATGACAAATATCAGAATGTCGAACCAGACATCATTTTAAATGAACACCCAGGTAGTTTTTTTATTGACCGTGCGATGTTAAAAAAAGTGAAACAACCCGGGGTGACTAGATATGATGATCATGGACAACAAATAAATAAAAACATTGTGCTTAAAACGGTACAAGATAAACATGTCTTAAAAATTAATGACGTGCATGAAACTGATCGTGCGTATCAAGCTTTGAAACAGTATGTTAAAGAGAACAAACATTTATGAAAAGATGCTTTTTTGCATCTTTTTTTGTTATTCATATCCTTTTTTTATTCATGTTGTTTAAGCTCAAATATTGCGATTCAGATACTATTTGCGTTTCATACTTGAAGTAAAGGGTTTCATAAGATAAAATTAGGGTAGAATCAAAAAAATAGGAGGATTCTATGAAAAAGTTATTTTTAGCATTACTTGTAGCAACATTTTCAATGGGATTAGTAGCTTGTGGTGCCACTTTAGAAGATGAGACACGCATTGCGTTAATCACAGACTACGGAGACATTGATGATGAGTCGTTTAACCAAGGCACATGGGAAGGTATTTTAGCTTACTCAGAAGAACATGATATTGAGATTCAATACTTCCGCCCGGCAGCCGTTTCAGATGCAGACTATATTGATTCTATCAATTTAGCTGTAGAACAAGGTTATAACATCATTGTGACACCTGGATTCTTATTTGAATACGCGGTTTATGTATCACAATATGAACATCCAGATGTCAACTTTATTTTACTTGATGCAGAACCTGTCGGTGATGATGGTGAGGTAGACGTCGCAGACAATACCTTGTCTATTTACTACAATGAAAATGAATCTGGTTTCTTAGCAGGTTATGCGGCTGTTAAAGAAGGCATGAGAGACCTAGGCTTTATGGGTGGAATTGCTGTACCAGCAGTACGTTCATTTGGTATTGGTTTCATTGCAGGGGCCTTTTATGCTGCGGATGAATTAGGTGTAACCATTTCATTCCCAGACAATCGTTATGACTACTTAGACACCTTTGATCCAGATCCTGAAATCGAATCTCAAGCTTCTGGTTGGTTCTCTGGTGGTACCGATGTTATCTTCGCGGCCGCTGGTGGTGCTGGACGTAGTGTTATGAACGCTGCTGAGGATTCAGATGCTTGGATGATTGGCGTTGACGTTGATCAGCATACACGTAGTGAACGTGTATTAACCAGTGCGATGAAAGCTTTAGGTGCATCTGTACAACAAGCGTTTGATGCTTACTTTGATGATGATTTTCCTGGTGGAGAAACGTGGTATTTAGGTGCTGCTGATGATGGTGTTGCTTTACCGATGGAAAATTCTAGATTTGAAAATTTCACCTCTGAAGATTATGAAGCAATATTTAATTTAATCGCTGATGGCACCGTTGTCGTCCCAGATTCATACAGTGACTTAGAAACATTCTTTGATGATTTAGGCATTAGTGATTTACTCGTTATTGAACGCGACACAGTTGAATAACATAAAGCCTTAACATCACATATAAGCATTCGTGAGGGAAGGGGCACCTTCCCTCATTTTGCTATATTAAACTTAAGCGAGGTGACACAATGAGCTATGTGATAGAAATGGAAAACATTACTAAAACATTTCCCGGCATTAAAGCCAATGATGATATCACCTTACAACTAAACAAAGGCGAGGTTCATGCTTTACTTGGTGAAAACGGTGCAGGGAAGTCCACTTTGATGGGTGTTTTATTTGGCTTATATCAGCCAGATGAAGGTACGATCAAAGTGCATGGAAAACAAACACACATACGCAACCCTAATGATGCGACTGATTTAGGTATTGGGATGGTACATCAGCACTTTAAACTTGTTGATCGCTTCACTGTGTTAGAAAACATCATTTTAGGACAAGAAGATGTCAAACATGGATTTATCACTTATACTGAAGCAAGAAAAAAAGTGATGTCGCTGTCTAAACAATATGGTTTAAACATTGAACCCGACAGCCTAGTTCAAGATATTTCTGTTGGTCAACAACAACGTGTTGAAATCTTAAAAGTGCTTTACCGTGATGCTGACATTATCATTTTAGACGAACCGACCGCATCTTTAACCCCACAAGAAATAGAAGAATTGATGGAAATATTAAATCGATTCAAAAAAGAAGGAAAATCGATTTTATTTATTTCTCATAAGTTAGAAGAAATAAGACGTGTGGCTGATCGTTGTACGATTTTAAGACGTGGGAAACATATTGATACGGTTGACATTGCAAACACGAGTAATGAGTCGTTGGCTGAGAAAATGGTTGGTCGCAAAGTTGTCTTTGAGATAGATAAGGAAAAAGCGAAACCTAAAGAGGCTGTATTATCCGTTGATCAGTTAAATGTTTTATCACCTGTATCTAAAAAAAGATTGGTTAAAGATGTTTCATTCAATGTTAAATCAGGTGAAATTATGTGTGTGGCAGGGATTGAGGGCAATGGTCAAAGTGAGCTCGTCTACGCCATCACAGGGTTATATGATGTTGAATCAGGGTCGGTGCATATTTACGATGAGGACATCACCCACCTATCGATTAGAGATAAAGCTTTAAAAGGGGTGGCTCATATACCAGAAGATAGACAAAAACACGGGTTAATCATGGATTTCCCGTTATCATATAATTTAGCGCTTCAAAAATATTTCCAGTCACCGTTCCAAAAAAGAGGTATTTTACAGTTTGATGCTTTTGATGAGCATGCAGACCGATTGATTGAACGTTTTGATGTGCGAAGCGGCTCTGGTAAAAATACCATTGTTCGTAATATGAGTGGTGGTAATCAACAAAAAGCCATCATTGGTCGCGAAATTGACCGTGAGTGTTCGCTTTTAATTGCAGTTCAGCCTACGAGGGGCTTAGATGTTGGTGCCATTGAAGCTGTACAAAAAGAATTGATTAAATATAGAGATGAAGGCTACGCTGTGTTAATTATTTCTTATGATTTAAATGAAGTATTCACTGTAAGTGACCGCATTATGGTTATGTATGAAGGAGAAAATGTTGGAGAGTTTGATCCGGAGAGTACAACCGCTGAAACCTTAGGTCTTTATATGTCAGGTTCGAAACGGAGTGATGCTTCATGAAAGATTTATGGCAAAGTGTGTTAGAATCAGCGAGTAAAAGACCTAATTCAGTTAATATTCTCTCAAGCATCATCGCTGCATTAGGTGGTGTGCTTTTAGGTCTTATATTAATGATAATCGTAAGCCCAACAAACGCATTTGGTGCATTTTTTGAAATGATGACAGGACCATTATCTAGTACCAGGCGCATTGGGCAAGTTGTACGTGCAACCGTACCAATTTTACTAACAGGTCTTTCAGTGGCTTTTGCATTTAGAACAGGCCTATTTAATATAGGGGCTTCTGGTCAAATGATGTTTGGCGGGGTCATTGCCATTTACATTGGTGTTCACTGGGATTTTTTAGGCCCACTACACTGGGTTGTTGGTGTACTAGGCGGTATGTTAGCAGGTGCATTTTGGGGGTTAATCCCTGGTTTGTTAAAGG
>PWKX01000129.1 GCA_003559585.1 Mollicutes bacterium
ACGGTGGCATCAGTTTAAACACCAGCAACGAATCATTGTTTAACGAACTTGCCAGTCATGGTTATATTGTCTTTTCAATTGCACATCATTATCACAGTATTGTGAGCAAAGACTTACAAGGCAACCTTGTTTGGATCAATCGAACATACCTCCATGAACTAAGCACAGAAAACCCACGTGATAACCCAGAAAACAGTGTGAGATTATACAATAAGTGGATGACATTGCGCACTGGTGACATTCATTTTGTGATTGAACACGCAAAACTCAAAGCGGCCAACCATGATTCATCATTCGACTATTCGCTGATTGATCTTGATAAAATCGGTGTTGTCGGTCATTCTTTAGGGGGTTCAGCTGCCTTATGTGCTGGCAAATCAAACACTGACATTAAAGCTGTGATTGCCTTAGAATCACCGTATATGTGCGACATTTTAGGCGTAGACACTGGCGCTTTCATCATCGATGACACACCTTTATTAGTACCTGTATTAAATATTTATTCTGATAGCACTTTTAACCAGCTTTCCAACATGCCGCAGTATGAACAAAATCACCGCTTGTTACTTGATGATACACATAACACATCTCATAGTCACATCCAAGGCACCGGACATTTCTCGCTCACTGATTTAGCACTCACAAGCCCCCTTTTGACACGCTTATTTAACGGCTTTAAATCAACTCAAGATGCCAAAGATGTGTTATATCAAATCAATAGAGAATCCCTAGCTTTCTTAGAACAACACTTAAAACACGACTAACGCATTCAGTATGAATTAATCGTAGATACAACCCGCTGATTACTAAAGGCGATTTAAGCAACGGTTGAGTTATCAACAACACGTGTGGTATAGTGAAAGTGAATTCATTGGTTAAAAGGAGCGATTGTATGGTTAAAAAAATCTTAGATGCTTTAACATCAAGCAAACCAAATCACCTAAGTGAATCTGATCAACAAAAGGGCATTGAAGCGCCACCCCTTTTTAAAGCGTTTGACGGTGAACGCGTGGCTTTGCCACCCGTTGAAAAGATAACTTGGCCGGATGTGTCTTTAAAAAGTGTGATTGAATCAAGACGTTCACACCGCAAATATGTCGCTAAACCACTCAGTTTAAAAGCATTAAGCTTTGCGCTTTATGTCACTCAAGGCTTAAGACATGTTGTGAAAGACAAAGCCACTTTTCGCAATGTGCCATCAGCCGGTGCGCGTCATCCATTTGAAACTTACCTACTTATAAACCATGTCGACAATTTAGATGCCGGTCTTTACGCGTATGACCCACAACAACACGCCCTCGTGTTTATAGATGCACATGATAAAGTCAAAGACAACATTTTAAAAGGTTGTTTAAATCAAAAAATGGTCCTTGATGCGTCAGTGAGTTTCTTTTGGGTAGCCGACATTTACCGCATGGCTTACCGTTATGTCGAGCGTAGTTTACGTTACCTTCACTTAGACGCAGGCCATATTGGTCAAAACCTTTATTTAGCCGCTGAGGCAATTAACGCGAAAACTTGTGCCATCGGCGCCTTTGATGACGATCAATTAAATGATGCTTTATCTTTAAACACCGAAAATGAAACCGTGATCTACGCAGCCCCGTTAGGCTTTAAATCTTTCGATGATGCTGAACGGTTATAACACCAAGTGATGGCTTGTTCAAAGATATACCCCTGGCACTTCATACATTGAATGCTTTTAACCAGATAACCAGCTACATAAAAAAACCACCTTGAAGGTGGTTTTTATTTGGTTAAACAAACCTAAAAGTTTCCTTGCCCTAACCGTTTTAACAGCCCCTTATTGATGTTATTTTCGCTTTACATAGGCTCTTTTATCGACATACATCGCTTGATCAGCTTGTTTGATTAAATCATCGGCATTTAAACCATCACTCGGATAACGTGCGATGCCTAAACTCATGCCGTAATAAGGCACAGCCATGACCATGTTGGTTGCCACCGCTGCTTTAAAATCTTTGGCATTAAACCGTGTGGATTCATGGGTGATTAAGCAAATAAACTCATCACCAGCAAAACGGTAAACATGTCCTTGATCCCCAACGACACGGTTTAACGCCTTGGCCAACTTGGTTAAATAAGCATCACCCGTAGAATGGTCATAAGCATCATTTATCAACTTAAGGTTATTCAAGTCGATGAAGACAATCAAAAACGGACGTTGAGTGTCGATGTGGGCCTTCATCTCTTGAAACAATGCATACCGGTTTTTCAAACCCGTTAAAGCGTCTTTATGGGCAATCAACGTCATCGCTTCGGTTTCTTTTGTCAGTGAAGACACCTGTGTTGTTAAATCCAGTTTATCACGCTCAATAACAATTTTGGTTTGAATCTCGATGAATAAGTAAAAAATAATCGCATAAATGAACAAAGACAACACCATACCGATATAGGCATGGAAAAAGTATAATGGCCGGTTAAAGACCGCATCAGGCACAAACAAGATAAAATAAGCCAGCGCATACGATACCATCAAAGCACCGTTTAACACCCACCATCCTTTTTTAATCACTTCAGTCATCATCATATAAGTCGGGCGAATGAAGGTGAGTAGAACCGGTAAAAAGATGATATAGGTCAAAGCGCGCGCAGCGGTATCAATGAATGGATTATTCTCACCGTAAAACAAGTAAGAAGCCAACAAGCCATTAAGGATGGCAACGTTGCCGATGACTTGAACGGTTAAAATAACAAACACAAATTTTGCGCCTTTAAAAGCCGCAAAGTGTAACCCTAAGAGTATGTATGGCACGGTTAATGTTAGTAAATAATAGCGAATGTAAAACGATATGCCCAAGATCATAATGATTAAAGCATTCACCATGATGATAACGAAGGCGCCTAGCAAGATTAAAAACACACTGCGTCGGCCTGGTTTTTTTAAGGGCAACAGCAGCAAGATAAAATAAAGGGCAAACGCTTGAGAAACAAACAGTCTTAATAACGTGCCGTCTTGTAACATCATGGCAACTCCTATCGTGTGTCATCATGCATGCGATGTCTAATCGTTTAGCTTATGATACTTTATTATATAATAAGCTTACCCACTTCACCAGTTTTAAACGCAAAAGGTCATACATTTTACAAACAAAGCTATCAAGCAGGTGTTTCACAAAATAAGCGCCATAACCGACTCGCTTAAACGGTGGTTATGTCGCATTTTTACTGTTGTGATGATTTCTTAAATGATGAGTAAGCCTTAAGTCGCTTCATCAAAAGACACCACAATGTCTGCATCCAAACAACGGAAGGTAAAGGCATTGGTGATAAAGAAGGTCACATTATCTTTATCATGTGTTTCATAACCAATGGCGTAATCTTGCCCAACCGTTAATTCTAAATCTTCGTGATTAAACGGCATAAGTAATGCCCCTTTTAAGTTATGTGAACGGATGATTTTGCCGCCGATGATGTTTTCAACTGAATGTCTAAGCAATCCCCCGTAGTGCGAGATTGATAAGGCTTGATACAGTTGATCAGAAACAATCATATGATACGGCGGGGCAGCGTAGGCGTCTTGTAGTTTTAACACCGCTTTAGCCACCGTTTTCAAGATATCATCTGGGGTGGTCCCCAAGGTCATCTTATGAGCAGCAACGTCTTTTAAACCTTTAATATTGGCTTCTTTATTGCCGTTATAAATGGCATCTTCTTCATAGTGCGCGATGGCGGTTGCCGCCGCTTCTAAGTTATCGGTATTAACGTCTTTTTCACCATGTAAAATATTATCGAGTTCCCATCTAGATAAGGTAAACTCAACGCGTGATTCCATTAACGGTTGAACCCCGTAAATGCCAGCACCAACCGTTCCTTGTTTGCCTTTTTTAAACACAGATAATCTACCTGTTGGCACACTTGTTTTACCTAAACCATGTGGACCATCCACAAAAAGCACTTTGCGGGCGTGTAACTGTGTTGAAATGACTTCTAAAGCTTTTTCATCAATTTCCTCCCACGCTTCTTTCGGGATGGGCGCAAGATTGCGTTTAAAATAATCCATCATTGGTCCCCTTTCATGGTTCCAACCTTTAAGGTTTTTCCTTTTGCAGGTGCATCATCTTCACCATGGTCCCCAATGATGGGGCCATCTTTAAAAAGCACCGCTTTTAACTCACTATCGAGTTCTGGTATTTGACGGCGCAACCATTCGATGCCCATGGCTAAATGCTCTAGTTCCTCATCACGGTTGTGTTTTAATATCGC
>PWKX01000059.1 GCA_003559585.1 Mollicutes bacterium
AAAGTTAATGTTGTCATAATGCGGTTCATCTTATTTGATTGATTGTTGATGTGTAAATCAAGTAAGTGACGCATCATTTCACGTGCTAGATTTAAGTTGTGGTCTAAACGTTTTAAATGGTCGATTAGATCGTTGAAATAGACATAAGTACCAGCTTGAATGAATGCACTTTGTTTTTCAATGAGACGATTGATATGCTCAAGCATGGGAGAGACACTGTTTTTTAGTTTTAAAAGATCTTTACGAATCAAGTAAAAAGCTTCTTGATCCATGGCTTTGCTTTCTAACATCTCTTCTTCAAATAGTTCGGCTTTTGTTTCAATCACTTCATAGGTTACAAGCATATCATCAGTCATTAAATCAAGCAGTTGAAACAGTAAGAAGTCACTACCTTTTGTGCGTGTTTCATGATAATTTTTTAAGACTTCATGGACGGTTTCGTGGTAATATGGCGCTTCTTCATAAAATGCAATTATGGTATCCTCATAAAGCAGTAAGCTCATGTAATGTGTGTGCATTGTGCTTTGTTTAAGTGCATACGTTTTAAAGACCATAAAAAGATAATCTTGATGGGCTTCGATTTTTGTACGTTGTGAGACATTTAAGATGTCTTCAAGCACAATGTCTTCAAGGGTGTAATGCGTTTTTATTTTTTTAATCGCATCAACATCACTTAACCCAACGACCTCAATGTAGGACTTGAAACCATCAATCGGTTCAAATGAATCTGTGATTTTTAAATCATCTTTATTATAGTGATAGTGGGTAATGTTCGTTTTAGCCGGTTTAGTCTTCCCAGTATAAATGAAACTTTTTGGTGTGAAATAATCTTTGATTTTCATCCTCTCACCTCATAGATATTATACGTGAAATATTTTAAAAAAACGAACTGAATGAAAGATATTCTTCTAAATTTATCCATTTATGCTAACTTTTGGGGTTCATTACATATATGTTGGTTGTGGTTTAATGCGTTTTTAATTGGACATATGAGCGTATACTAGTTTAACCAAACATAAAAAAAAGGCTGAGTTTTTTGACTTGATGCTTATGAAATACCCATGATATGTAAGGCGATGTTTCACGTGATCAACGATGACACCGCATGTTTTAAAAAGGCTCGATTCCATATTTCTAGGAATCGAGCCTTAGTTTAATACTAATCGTGATTGAAATCTACTTAAAGAAAGAAACATTATTAGGAAATATTTTTATCGATTAAGTAAATTGCTAATTATTAAGACGATGCTTTGGTGAGGGTTTCATTCTCAATTTGCCCATCTTTAAGTTTGATGATTCTTGTGCCATACTCAGCAAATTCTTTTGAGTGGGTTACTTGAATGATGGTTTTGTTGTATGTTTGGTTTATTTTTTTGAACAATGACATTATCTCAATACTGTTTTTAGTATCTAGATTACCTGTTGGCTCATCTAGCAATAAAATATCTGGATCAAAGATTAACGCTCTAGCGATTGCAACCCGTTGTTGTTGACCACCAGATAATTCTCTAGGTGTGTGATGTCTTTTGTCTGTCATATCGATGACGGTGAGTAATTCTTCTAGTTTATTTTTGTAGTCTTTGATGTTTTTCTTATCAAGGACAATCGGTAGTAAAATATTGTCCTCAACAGATAAATTAGGCACTAAGTTATAAAATTGGAACACAAAGCCTAAGTCTCTTTTACGCATGAGACTTTTTTCTTTATCTTTTAGCCTGCTTAATAGGCGATTGTTGATGGTGATATCGCCTTGTGTTGGTGAATCTAAGCCACCAAGTAGATACAGTAAAGTAGATTTTCCGCATCCTGAGGGGCCCATGATGGATACGAACTCACCTGGTTGAATGTTGAAGTTTAAGTCTTTTAATACAGGAACTTGAACGGTTCCCATGGTAAAAGTTTTGTGAAGTTGGTTAACTGATATGGTTTGCATGACGTTCCTCCTATTCAAAACGCATTTCTTGTATGATGGATAAGTGTCGACTTTTATAAAGTAATGGGATGGTTGCAATTAAGTAAATGGCAATGCTTAACAATATAAAGGGCAGCACATCACCAAATACAAAGGATATGTCTAATGGCAGTCCAACATTTGCTGCTACTTTGCTCATGATTTTAATATGCAAGTACATGAATGTTGATACGATTAATGCTGAAAATAATATGGTAAAGATTGATTCAAAGCATAAAAGTTTACGGGTTTGATAGCTCGTACCACCAATGGATTGTAGTACGGCAAACTCTTTTTTCCTTTGCAAGAAACTAATAAACATGTTGTTAATTGCGCCAAATGCGCCTACGATGACAGCGAATAGTGAGAAGTAGTTTAAGATGTTAAACATCATTTGGTTTTGTTCTTGATTTAACTGCTGCATCTCATCATGCGTCATAACTAAAGCACCATAGTTTTTAAATTGTTCTTTAAAATCATCCACAACAAGTGTTGCATCTTCAGTTGTCATAAAGTAAATGGTCGCATTATGCATTAAATGGACTGATTTGTAGCGTTCAATGTTGATCATGAAGAAATCGCCTGACATCCATAGCTTACCATCAACAATGCCAGTGATGGTGTAGGTTTGGGTGATGCCGTTGATGGTTAAGGGTGTTTCATCACCCTTCTCAAGATTTAATCTAGAAGCCGTGGAAGCAGCGATGATGGCATGATTTTTGGTTTCATCATGGAGTGTTTTAATTGCGTTTGAGCCGTCTGTTTGTGTGAAATCAAGATATGAAAGCAATGATTCAAAAATATGAGGATTAATGGCTTCAACGGATGCATAATGCCCATTAGAGGTACCAAAAGCTGTGGCTTTTTCATTGATGGTATCAGCTTTGACAAGGGGGTTGGATTTTAAATCATTCATGATCGCAGTTCTTGTTTGCGGGTCATTGGTTTGAATGTTTTCTACCATGATGTCGAAATGTAGGGTTGTATAAGCTTCTGTGACAATGCGTTCAGTGCCTTTCCCCAATGAAATTACGGATAAAACAGCAATCAATGCAATGATTAAAATTGAGATATTACCACGTAAAGCGCGTGAGGTTCTAACATTATTCATTGATAAAGCGGTAAATGATACGCGGCCGTATAAACGTTTAAAGATACGTTTTATAAAAAAACTTAACATGTATGGATAGATTAGCAATAAGCCTACTAAACCTAAAATTAGAAGTAGTGGTGCTAAGGTTGTGGCTAAGGAATCGAAGAAAAAAACGATGATGGTTGCAAGTGTGATGCATGAGAGACCGACAAAGAAAGAGCGTTTTTTAAGACTTTTTTGGTTTTCGAGTTGACCAAGGATGACATCCCTTACTTGATACTGTCCGATTTTTCTAATCGGTATATAACATGAAAGCAAAGAAAAACCAACAGAAAAGATGAGTGCGTACAGAATAAAGAAAAGGTTAAAGCTAAACGGTTCATAAATGCCGTAAGCATATAAGGGTGATGTAAAACGGTGAGCTATAAACAGCAACAACACACCAAATAACACACCTAAAATGCCGCCGAATAAGCCGTATAGTAAACTTTCAATGTATAAGACGCGTTTCACGTCATTTTTCGTTGCACCTTGACTGAAAAAGGTGCCAATCACCAAGGTTCTTTCAGTGATAATGAGTTTAAATGAACCATATAAGATGATCATACTAACCAGTAAAACAAACCCTAACATCACATAAAAAATATTTCTTTGTCCGGACACCATTTGTTCAACGATGTCTTCTTCATAAACAGCCGAAGCTCTAAAGTGTTCATTGGCATCATTAAAAGCTTGAATGCTGGCTTGTAAATCAGATGTGCTGCCATTTGCAAATGCGACGTTAAATAATGGATCAATGGTTAAAATGGATGCTAAGGTTTCATGTGGGACGATCAGATGAAACTGTGCAGTGGTGTCATTATAAAAAATGCCATCGTTTGGGACAATCCCAGAAATGAAGAAGGTGTAAGTTTCATTGGCAATGAGCACATCTAAAGGATCACCCAAGTTAAGCTCATGCAGGGAAGCCGTACGTTGTGATATGTAAACTTGAAAGCCATTAAAATTTGCTTCACTGTGTTCAATTAAAGGATAATGTTGTAAGGAATCATGCGTTCTTCCGTGAATACGAATCGGTTCATGATTCATATTTTGCATGACACTGGGTAAGATGAGACTGGCTTGTATGTTTTTAATACCCTCGGTGTTCATCTCGTCT
>PWKX01000015.1 GCA_003559585.1 Mollicutes bacterium
AATGAGGCGGCCGATATGAGCAACAGCGGGAGACGACACCACTACACCAAGGACGAGGTTCTGGAGGCCATAAAAGACTCCGGGGGCATCGTGAACACCATAGCTCGAAGACTTGACTGCGTCTGGATCACCGCCAAGCGCTACACCGAGAAGTGGGCGGAGACCAGACAGGCGCTTGCCGATGAGCAAGAGACCGTGCTCGATATGGCAGAGAGCACGCTTTATCAGTCGATCCGTGACGGAGACACGCAGGACGCCAAGTGGCTTCTCGCGCGCAAGGGTAAGCACCGTGGTTTCAACGAGCGCCACGAGATCGACCACAGCGGCAGCATACACCAGACAGGCGATATCGACCTGTCCAGACTGACCGACGAAGAGCTGGAGACGCTGGCCCGATTGCAGAGGAAGGCGATCAATGTCGACGGCGACGGAGATTGACGCAGACACTCTGGTCCGCCTGCCGGTGGAGCAAGAGATACGCAGGCGAGAGATCAAGGCGTCGCATCTGGAGTTCATGCGCCACACGTGGATGTACGCAGCCGACTTCACTCCCGGCACCCACACCGAGGCTGTGTGCGCAGAGCTGGACAGAGCCGTCAAGAGGTACAGGCAGGGCAAGTCAACATTCCTTGTGGTGAAATTGCCGTTCCGCCACGGGAAGACCGATATGGTTTCACGGTATTTCCCGGCACACTTCCTCGGCGAGTTTCCGGGCTCCGAGGTACTCATGGCGAGCTACAGCGCCCAGCTGACGTATGGCTTCAGCCGGTATGCTCGCAACATAATGCAGATCGACGAGTTCCGTTGGCTGTACCCAGAGGTCACGCTCAATCCCAACAGCACCAGCCCCGGCGAGTGGCGTACCGTCGACCCATACGAGAGCCGAGTCCGCGCCACAGGGCTCAACGCAGGCATGGCGGGCCGTGGCTACCATCTCGGCATCATCGACGACTATCACGGGTCACAGCCGGAGGCCGAATCCCGTCCCTACCGCGACCGAGTCTGGAACGTGTTTGCATACGACTTCATGACACGGCGTGCTCCAGTATCGATCACGATCATCGTTGCCACACCGAGGCACATCGACGACCTACTCGGGCGCCTCCCAAGGCACCAGCAGGAAGACCCGGACTTTCCGGAGTTCCGCGAGATCAAGTTCCCCGCATTCGACGACTCGTACCCAAGCGGTACGCTGTTTCCGGAGCGCTACTCACAGGAGTGGTACGACACGCAACGATCGCTACTCCAGAGCTATGGTACAGCAGCGCTACTCCAGTGCGACCCGATTGCCAGAGGCGGCAACATGCTGGCTGTGGACGAGATCAATCTCTACGACGACACCACAGAGTGGCCGAGGCGTCTGCGCTGGATGCGAGTGGTCGACTTCGCCCATAGTGAGCGCCAGAGGTCCGGCGATGATCCAGACTGGACAGCCGCCACACTACTGGCGTTTCACAAGGACGCAGACGGCGCATTGCACCTGTACATCAGGCACGTAGGTCGAATCCGAGGCACCACCGTGGGTCGAGACGCCTACCTTCAGTCATTATTCGACTCCGATCCAGACGGCACGGAGATCGTGCTGGAGCGCACCACAGACTCGATTGACGCAGTGGAAGCATGGAAGTATTCACTGCGGGGTAAGCGCCGTGTATCGACGTGGTCGCCGTCAACCGATAAAGTGGTAAGAGCAAGTTGGCTGGAGCCAATCTTCGAGGCGGGTCATGTCCATGTACTGCGCGGCGAGTGGCTTCACGAATGGATGGACGAAGTGCGAGCGTTTCCGTCAGTGGCACACGACGATCAAGTCGACACGCTTACTGCCGGGTACGCGCACTTCACCAGAGCGCCAGACACATCGGCGCTTACCGCATGGTAGCGCCAGAGCGCAGGAGCGAGGTACAATATGGCAATGCCGTGGAGCGGAAGACTGAAAGGGACGAGCCCGCGCACTGGTAGGCTGATTCGAGAGAACGGCACCAGAGTCAATATCGCAGACGCGCTGTCGATCGAGGACGGCAGCTCCGATGCGTTCGTGACGAAGTCAATCGACGAAGAGAAGGTGCTGCGAGCGGAGGCGTTCAGCACTCGCATCGACGAGCAGGTGGGCTCAGGCTCCAGCTACACAATGCTGCTATGCTGCGGCCCGGCCGCTGTCTCCATCGAGGAGATTGACATAGCGACCAACTCGTCAAGCGTTGATCTGGCGATATACGAAGAACCAACGTTCTCCGGTGGGGACGACGAGACGGATATGCTTATAGGGCTCAACCGCATCGAGGGTGTGAAGCTGGGCGGACTCACCAGAACCGATGAGCCAACCGTCACCGATGACGGCACCATTCTTGATCGCGTTCGTATCTTCGGTGAAGAGCAAGTCGGAGGGCGCGCTTCGGCTGGTGGCATTCTCGGTGCATACCGCTTCATTCTGGGGCCGCAGAAAACGTATATGTTCAAGGCTACCAACAACGGCGACGGCAGCCGCAGGATATCTGTCCGCATCCGGGGATACGTAGCCAGATACGAGGGGGTATGATGTCGATTCGAGAGCAAGTAGCCGACGGCTGGGCAAACCTACTGTCCGGCCTCGGAGTGAAAGGCCGAGACAAGTACACAGCGGCACATCCGGTCGGCCCCGACTACCTGTCCGACGAGCAGTTGAGCAATATCTACGTCGGCGACGGTCTCGGCAGGAAGATCATTCGCAATCCCAGCGAGGACGCCACACGCGAGTGGATCGAGATCACCGGAGACGACGAAGGCGACCTGTCGCGCTACCTGAACGAGCTGAAGGTGAAGGGCGCAATGCGTGACGCCATGAATTGGGCGCGTGCATACGGCGGGGCTCTGGTGGTCATAGGCGTAGACGACGGTCGGGAGATACACGAGCCGATGGCAGCTTCATGGCGATCGGTAAACTGGGTGCGAGTGTTCGACCGCAGGCGCGTTCCAATCAGTCCGAGCAACTACGATCTCGATATCAACAGCGCTCGGTATGGCGAGATCGAGCACTACACCGTGTACCCGCTGACTGGTCACAGCTTCAACGTGCACCATACCCGCGCCGTTCAGGTGGTGGGCGACAAACTTCCCGACGATCTCGAACAGCAGTACAAGGGCTGGGGTCAGCCGGTTATGCTCTCGATGTGGCGTGATGTCGCTGCGGTGGTGGGCTCGTTCCAAGCCGCCACGAATATCATGCAGGAGCTTATCGTCGGCAAGTATAAGTTCGTAGGTCTGGCAGAGAAACTCGCAGCCGGTGAAGAGAAGGCGATCCAGAGGCGAATCGACATCATCGCTGCAAGCAAGTCGATCGCCAACGCAGTAATGCTCGACGCAGAGCTGGAAGACTACCAGCGGGACTCCGCATCCGTCGCTGGTCTGGCCGACATACTCGACCGTCAGATGATGTTTATCGCTGGTCTGGCAGAGCAGCCGGTGTCAATCTTGTTCGGCCGCTCAGCAGCAGGCATGAACGCCACCGGCGAGAACGATGTCCGCGAGTATTACGACAAGGTAGCCAGCGAGCAGGAAGAACGCCTCCGCGAGCCGATCGAGGGGATCGCCTATCTGTGCAACGAGGCAGCGGACGGTCCGAATCTCGGCGACTACGCAATCGAGTTCAAGCCGCTCTGGCAGATGTCGGACAAGGAAACCGTCGACATGCGCAAGACGCAGAGCGACACCGACAGGGCGTACTGGGAAATGGGCGTGCTCGATGTGCAGGAGATTCGTGACTCGCGCTTCGGCAAGGATAAGTACAGCATCGAGACCGAGATCGACACCGAGCAGATCGACATCACGCCACCGGAGGGCGAGGAAGATTGAGCGATAAGGCCGATCTCGTATACCGCGAGCTGAAGCGCAAGCGTGAGCGGATGACGCCCCGAGAGAGGGCAAAGCCGTTGCGCCGACCACCGAAGTGGCAGTACCCAGAGGCGGCTCGCAGGCGGATGCACCGCAGGCACCGAGAGATCAACACAGAGCTATGGCGAATGATCCAGTCCGAGATTTACGACCATCTCGGTGAGTGGTCGCAGGAGATAGCAGAATGCCCGGGTCGCGGAGAAACGAGAACCACAAAGCCGACGGGCGCGATAGAGTGGCTCGGGCCGTATTCGCTGCTGCTGAGTCCATGGGTATAAGCGATCGCAAACTGCTGGAGAAGTTCACGGAGCAGGTCA
>PWKX01000077.1 GCA_003559585.1 Mollicutes bacterium
ACCTAAAGCGAAAATAGCCCGTAAATTAAGACAAAAACTCTACCAAAAAGGCTTTGATTTAGATAAATATGGTTACTTAATCGATACAGCTTTAAACGATGTTGAGGTTGATGAAACCACGCTTCTTAAAAAAAGAATCAGTGCCCTTCAAAGTAAGTATGATGTGCAAATAATCTCTGAGAAACAAAAACTCATTCAAAAATTGATGCGTGAAGGGTTTCCTTACGACTTGATTAAGACGCATCTTCAATAAAGACGGGGAGGCAATAAGATGGATGCTTTTGCAAAAGATACGATGTATTATTTGATGAACGGTGAATTGACCGACGCCTATGAACATTTCGGGGCACACTTGATGTATGAGAATAACCAGGTAAAAGCCACCCGTTTTAGGGTATATGCCCCTAAAGCTTTAGCGGTGAGTGTGATTGGCGAGTTTAACCAGTTTGACATCAACAAGCACCCCATGGAAAAGATTCATGAAGGTGGTGTCTTTTCGGTTGTGATTGAAGAAAACTTAAGCCGTCAACCTTATAAGTACGCCATTAAAACCCGTGATGGTCGCATCGTTTATAAAAGCGATCCTTATGCCTTTTACAGTGCCAAGCGCCCGGATTCTGTGAGTCTTGTGACTGAAAGAACCTTATACACGTGGCAAGATGATGCTTATATGAAAAAACGTCTCAACCAGCCACCTTATCAAGAACCGGTGAGTATCTATGAGGTGCATCTAGGGACGTGGATGCAAAAACCAGATGGCCGGTTTCACACGTATGCTGATTTGGTTGATTTGTTGATTCCTTATGTAAAAAAACAAGGCTTTACGCACATCGAATTAATGCCTGTGATTGAACATCCGTTTGATGGTTCTTGGGGTTATCAAGGCACCGGGTATTACAGTGTGACATCGCGTTATGGGACCGTCGATGATTTTAAATATTTTATCGATAAATGCCACCAAAACGACATTAAAGTCATCCTTGATTGGGTGCCTGGTCATTTTGTGAAAGACGAACACGGCTTGGCGAATTTTGATGGTGGGCCGTTATATGAATATGAAGATGAAGACCGACGCGAAAACCCGTCTTGGGGAACGGTTAACTTTGACCTTGGAAAAGGAGAAACACAAAGTTACCTCATTTCAAGTGCGTGTTTTTTCCTAAATGAATATCATGTAGACGGTTTCAGAGTTGACGCCGTGTCTTATATGATATATTATCATGGCGACACCACTAGAGGTGAAAACGAAGGGGCCATCGCCTTTTTAAAGAAACTATCGAAAGCGGTGTTTAACATCCATCCTAACGCGTTGTTGATTGCTGAGGATTCTAGTGCGTATCCGAAGGTAACCCACCCTGTTCATGAGGGCGGGTTAGGGTTTAATTATAAGTGGAATATGGGTTGGATGAATGATACCCTTAAATACTTTGAAAAAGACCCGATTCACCGGAAATATCACCATAATCTTTTAACTTTTTCACTGATGTATGCCTTTAGTGAAAACTACGTATTACCGTTTTCACATGATGAAGTTGTGCATGGTAAGAAATCGTTGGTTGATAAAATGCCGGGTGATTATTGGCAAAAGTTTGCCAACTACCGGGCCCTCATTGGCTACATGCATGCCCATCCTGGGAAAACCTTACTGTTTATGGGTCAAGAGTTTGCGCAAATGCATGAATGGAAAGACTATACAGAATTAGATTGGCATTTGCTCAGTTATCCAATGCACGAAAGTGCACAACGGTATAACCGCGATTTAAATTTCATCAGCAAGCACGAAAAGGCGCTGCATGAAGCAGACCATGATGGGTCTGGTTTTGAATGGATTGATGCGGATAATCACGAACAAAGCATCTTTAGTTTTGTGCGCTATGATGCAAAACGCGCGCAAACGGTGGTGTGTGTGTTAAACTTAACGCCCGTGGTGCATCATGATTATAAGTTAGCGGTGCCAAAAAAAGGAACCTACGATGAAATCATCAGCAGTGATAAAAGCATTTATGGTGGCTCAGGGTTATATAACGGAACCCCACTTGAAAGCTTTGATGATAACATCAAACATTTCACACAAGCCATCAACGTGTTATTACCACCCTTATCGTTGATTATGCTTAAATGGCGTGATGATGATGAACGTTAATGTTGTGGCGATGCTTTTAGTTGGTGGGCGGGGTGAACGCTTATACCCAATCACCAAACACAAAGCAAAACCAGCGGTTTGTTTTGGTGGAAAGTATAAACTGATAGATTTTGTGCTTTCTAACATTGCCAATGCGGGTATTTCGACAGTTGGCATCATCACCCAATATCAACCCCATGAGTTGATGGCATACATTGAACATGGGGCCAGTTGGGATTTAGACATCACCGATGGCGGGGTGCAGTTTTTAACCCCCTACACCGATGATAAGGGCGATAACTGGCAAAAAGGAACCGCCCATGCCATCAAGCAACACATGCATTATGTGCGTCAAAAAGACGCAGATATTGTGCTTATCTTAAGTGGTGATCACGTGTATAAAATGGATTATGAAGCCTTGATCCAAGAACACATCAACAGCGAGGCTGATATGACCATTGGTGCGTTTGAACCTCATGATGATTTATCGAGATACGGCATCATCAACACTGAAAACAACCGTGTGACAGGGTTTGAGGAAAAACCAGAAAACCCAAATGGCACGTTGGCTTCTATGGGCATTTATGTGTTTAACAAACAAACCTTAGAAACGATTTTAGCTGATGGCCTAGATGCCGGCTTTGATTTTGGTAAAGACATCATCCCTAAAGCTTTAAGTGAAGGCTATCACTTAAATAGCTATCACTTCGATGGTTATTTTCGGGATGTCGGAACAATTGAGAGTTTGTTTCAAGCGAACATGGATTTGATCGATCATCCTGAGTTTTTAAAACTGACCGATTATAAACGGTTGCCGCTTTATACCAAATCTTCGCACTTTCCGCCACATCACATCGATTTGAATGTGACGTTAAAAGATGCTTTAATCTCTGATGGGTGTTTAGTCGCCGGTCATGTCACCAGAAGCATCATTTCACCGGATGTGACCATCGGGTTTGAAAGTCACATTGAAGATTCTTTGATATACGCCCACGTTCGAATTGGTGAACATTGCCATATTAAAAACGCCATCATTTTAGAAAACACCGTCATCATGAAAAACACCCACATTGTGTTTGATCACCCAACGGTCATTGACAACGATAGGTTGTGGGCCTTAGGAGATGAAAACGATGGCTGATATGCTTGCGATCATTGATATGACCGATACCGGTCAATTCGAAAAACTCACCTTGCACCGTGTGCCAGGTGCCTTGCCTTTTGCGGGCCGTTATCGGCTTGTTGATTTTGCTTTATCAAACATTAAAAACGCTAAAATTACCAATGTTGCCATTTTTCCTTATGGGAATTATCGTTCCATTCAAGACCATGTTGGTAGTGGAAAGCGATGGAATTTAGACAGACGTCGCGATGGTCTTTTTATTTTACCACCGAAAAACATGATGTTGCCATCGGATACGATGCTAACCTTTCAACGCATGCATGAGCATTTAGAATACTTTAAACGCTCTCATCAAAGCCATGTGTTGATCATGCCATCCAACCTTGTTTGGAACATGGATTTTAACTGGTTGTTAAACACGCACTTAGAAAGTGGCGCTGAGATTTCTGATGTGATGGTTGGAAAAAAGAGACTGCACGCCTATATCATGTCTAAAACAACCTTGCTTGATTATATTGTTAATTATGATATGATTCCCTATAAAACACTAAACGATGTGTTTTTAAAAAAAACCAACATCGAAACCAACACGATTGAATACGTTGGGTATACAAAAAAAATCACTGAACCATCTAATTATTTAAAGGTGAATTTAGACATGCTTGATGTCAACATTCGCCGTAAAATATTTTCAAATAAAACACCGGTCGTGTCTAAAGAAAAATCAGCGCCACCGGCAAGATACTTAGGCAATCCTGTTGTTAAAAACAGTTTAATCTCAAGCGGTTCACTCATTCAAGGTCATATTGAAAACAGCATCATCGGCCGGGATGTGGTTGTAAAAAAAGGCGCGGTGATTAAAAACTCGGTGGTGATGAGTAACGGTGTGGTTGAAAGAAACGCCCATATTGATTATGCCAT